>CAIVYV010000107.1 GCA_903910215.1 uncultured Pseudomonadota bacterium | reverse complement strand
TGCGCCTTCAGACCGAGCGCGCCGTTGCAGAAGCCGACGTGTTGGTGTTCCTGGCCGATGCGCGCACGGGCCTCACGCCCCAAGACTATTGGGTCACGAGCGAGCTACGTCGTTCGGGCAAGAAGGTGGTGTTGGCGGTCAACAAGGCTGAGGGGCTCGACCCCGCCACGGCCGCTGCCGATTTTCATTCACTCGGCTTGGGTGATCCGATCGCCATCGCGTCGGCGCACGGCGATGGTTGTCGCGAGCTCATGGACCATGTGCTCGCCGATTTCGACCCGGAGGCCATCGAGCGCAGTTCGAATCCGGATGATGGTCGCATCCGGATCGCCATCATCGGCAGACCCAACGTCGGCAAGTCCACGCTCGTCAATCGGCTCATCGGTGAAGAGCGCGTCATCGCGAGCGATATGCCGGGAACGACGCGCGACAGCATCTTCGTACCGTTTGCGCGCGATGGGCGTGAGTTCACTTTGATTGATACCGCAGGCGTTCGTCGCCGCGGCAAGGTCGAGGATTTCATCGAGAAAGCGAGTGTCGCCCGTACTTTGCAGGCGATCGATACGGCGCATGTTGTCATCTTCGTCGTCGATGCGCATGACACCATCGGTGAGCAGGATGCGAACGTGCTCGGGCTCGCGTTGAATCGGGGTCGTGCGCTCATCATCGCCGTGAACAAGTGGGACGGCATTCCGGTCGAGCAGCGCGATGAGATCCGTCGGCAATTGGAATTCAAACTCGACTTCGTTCCCTACGCGCCGGTGCATTTCATCTCGGCACGGCATGGAACGGGTGTCGGTGAGCTCGTCGTCGCCACCATCAAGGCCTACGACGCGGCGATGACCGAAATCCCGACGCCGAAGCTCTCCAAAACGCTCGAGAGGGCGATGGTGCAGCATCAACCGCCGATGGTGCGGGGTCGTCGAATCAAATTGCGATATGCGCACCAAGGCGGTCGTAATCCGCCGCGCATCATCATCCACGGCAATCAGACCGCGCACGTGCCTGAGGCCTACACGCGCTATCTCGCCAACGTCTTCCGACGAGAGTTCGATCTATTCGCCTCACCGGTGGCGATCGAATATCGCACCGACAAGAATCCCTATGCGCGTCCTAACGAGCGCCCGGTGCGGGCGACGCGTTCGCAGATTCGAGAAAAAGCGCGGGGTCGACGAACGCGCGGTTGAGCGCAACGCCCCAGTGCAGGTGCGGGCCGGTCACACGGCCCGTCGCACCGACTTCTCCGAGCTTGTCGCCCGCTGCGACTTTTTGACCCACCTTCGCATCGATGCGGCTCAAGTGACAGTACATCGTCACGAGCCCACGACCGTGATCGACGATCACGGTACCGCCGTTAAAAAAATAATCGCCCGTATCGATCACCGTGCCGGGTGCCGGCGCGACTACGTGCGTACCGACGGGAGCGGCGATATCCATCCCGGAGTGCGGATTGCGGGGTTGATTGTTGAACACCCGTCGCAGACCGAAAGAGCTCGAGCGCGGACCTTTGACCGGCGGAATGAAACGCAGACTCTCAGGGATCTGTGCCGTGAAAGTTCCGTACATCGCACGCAGATGTGGCTGCTCGCGCTCCACTCGCGCGGTGTCCTCAGGGGAAAGATCCACGTGCTTGGGCGCCACTTTCAGTGCCTGCGTTCGATACTGCTTACCTTCGATGGTGAAGCCGCGAGTCAGCGTGCTCGCACCGCGACGAATCTGGATGGCAGCGGGCCCCGGTGAGCGCGAGAGCGGAATGCCAACGAGTGCGACCCAACCGCGCTCACGCGGCAACACCATCACAGCATCCCCTTCGAAACTCACGAACGGGGCCTCGGTCGAGTCGCCTTCGATATCGACCATCACCACACCGCCGGGAACTGCGCTTGCGCGGGGCAGGGAAAGTTCTGCCATCGCGATCGGCATGCAAAGCGCGAGGCAGATTATCGCGAGGCATCGCATCGTCGAACGAATCATTCAGTCAGAGTCCTTGTCGGAGAGTGCCTTGGGCGAAATGACTTGCGCGCGCAGTTTACCGTTTGCGATACGCGCTTCGATGAGGGTGCCGATCGGCGCTTCACTCGGGTCTTGAACGAGTCGACCGCTCTCGGCGAGGGTCACCAGGGCATAGCCACGATCGAGTACCGCCAAGGGGCTCACGGCGTTAAGTGTGCGTGAGGCGAGGGCGAGGCGCTGTTGTCGCTGCTGCCACTCCTGCAGCCACGTTTGTCGCAAGCGATGGTCGAGGCGCGTCACGCGTGCGCGTAAGGCTTCGAGATGATGGCGCGGCGAGACCCCGGCAAGACGCGCCTCGAGGCGGTGCAAGCGAGTGGCACGTTGCGAGCGCTGTAGCGCCCAAGCCGCTCCGAGTCGCTGCGTCAGTTCATCGAGTTTCTGAGCGGCTTGATTGACCCGATGTCCCGGGTGCGTGAGTTCGAGACGTCGACGCAGTTGCTGCAAGCTGCTTCGATCGTCCATTAATCGACGCGCCAGTGTTTGCTGCAATCGATGCGATAGTTTGCTGAGCGTCGCGCGCCACGTGCTTGAATCTGGCACCACGAGTTCCGCGGCACCCGATGGCGTGGGTGCGCGCACGTCGGCGACGAAATCGGCGATCGTGAAGTCGATTTCGTGCCCGATTCCGGTGACGACCGGCATTGGCGCAGAACGGATCGCACGTGCGACCGCCTCGTCGTTGAAGGCCCACAGGTCTTCCATCGAGCCGCCACCGCGCGCGACGATGAGCACATCGCACTCCTCTCGAGTGCTGGCTTGCGAGATGGCATTCAGCAATTGCGGTACCGCATCTTTGCCTTGCACGGCGGTCGGATAAATTACGACCGGGACCGCCGCGAAGCGCCGCGCCAGGATGTTCAGGATGTCGCGTATTGCTGCGCCGCTCGGTGAGGTCACGACACCGATTCGGGTGGGCAGTGTCGGCAGCGGCCGCTTCAGCGTGCTCGCGAAGAGGCCTTCCGCCTGCAGCTTTTCTTTCAAGCGCTCGAACTCGCGACGCAGGGCGCCGATGCCCGAATCCTCTAGGTGTTCGACCTGGAGTTGATACTCACCACGAGGTTCGTAAAGCCCAACGCGAACCCGGGCCATGACGAGCTGGCCGTCCTTCGGGACGAAGCGCAGCACGGCGTTGCGCTGCCGGAACATGGCGCAGCGAACCTGGGCATCTCGATCCTTCAGGGTGAAGTACCAGTGGCCCGAGGCGGGTCTCGAGAAGTTGGTCAATTCACCCTCGACCCAGAGCGTCGGCATACCGTGCTCGATGAGCAGCCGAACCTCACGGTTCAGGCGTCCGACGGTGTAAACGTCTCTCTCGGGTGCCGACATCCCGGCGAGTTTACCGGGTCTGGCCGGGTGCAGTAGAATAAGGCGTCCAAACACTACTTGGACGGTTCCCCTCATGCGAATCCTCGAAGAAGCACTCACGTTCGACGACGTGCTTTTGGTCCCGGCTTACTCGGAAGTCCTGCCGCGCGAAGTCGACCTCTCCACGCAGCTGACCCGCAAGATCCGTCTGAATTTGCCGATCGTGTCGGCGGCGATGGATACCGTCACCGAGGCTCGTTTGGCCATCGCCATCGCTCAAGAGGGCGGCATCGGCATCATTCACAAGAGCATGACGATCGAAGCGCAGGCGCTCGAAGTGGCTCGCGTGAAAAAGTTCGAGAGTGGTGTTGTCGTCGACCCGATCACGGTGACGCCCGAGACGACGATTCGCGAGGTGCTGGACATCACCCGATCCAAGGGCATCTCCGGAATGCCGGTGGTGCGGGGCAAGCAGGTCGTTGGCATCGTGACGAGCCGCGATTTGCGTTTCGAAACACATCTCGATGCACCGGTATCGTCGGTGATGACGCCGCAGGATCGTCTCGTCACCGTGCGCGAGAATGCGCCGCGTGAAGACGTGCTGCAGCTATTTCACAAGCACCGAATCGAGAAGGTGCTGGTCGTCGGCGATCATCACGAGCTGCGCGGCCTTATCACGGTCAAAGATATCCAGAAGGCGACCGAACGCCCGCGCGCGTGCAAAGACGAGAGTGGTCGTCTGCGCGTTGGCGCTGCGGTCGGTACCTCGCCCGATACACTCGATCGCGTTGCCGCGTTGCGTGAAGCGGGTGTCGACGCCGTCGTCGTCGACACCTCGCACGGTCACTCGCGCGGTGTGATCCAGATGGTCGAGAAGGTCAAATCGCGCTGGGGCGATCTGCAGGTGATCGCAGGCAATATCGTCACGGCCGATGCGGCTCGAGCGCTAGTGGCCGCGGGCGCCGATGGCGTCAAGGTGGGCATTGGCCCGGGCTCCATTTGCACGACGCGCATTGTGGCTGGCGTCGGCGTGCCGCAGATCTCGGCGGTCGCTAACGTGGCTGCCGGTCTCGAGGGTACCGGTGTACCGTTGATCGCCGATGGTGGCATTCGTTATTCGGGCGATATCGCCAAGGCGCTGGCAGCCGGCGCGCACGCGGTGATGATCGGTGGCTTGTTCGCCGGCACCGAAGAGTCGCCCGGTGACGTCGAGCTCTTCCAAGGCGCGAGCTATAAGAGCTATCGCGGCATGGGTTCGCTCGGTGCCATGGCCGAGCGTCACGGTTCGAGCGATCGATACTTCCAAGATACGACGACCGAGCTCGAGAAGCTCGTGCCGGAAGGCATTGAGGGTCGTGTGCCCTACAAGGGCAGCTTGCTCAACATTCTGCATCAGCTCGCAGGGGGCCTCCGTGCTGCCATGGGTTACACCGGCAGTCACTCGATCGATCAGATGCGTACGCGGCCTTCCTTCGTGCGTATCACCACCGCGGGCGTGCGTGAGTCGCACGTCCACGATGTCAGCATCACCAAAGAAGCGCCGAACTACCGCATTTCATGACCGACATACACGCTGACCGAATCCTCATCCTCGATTTCGGTTCGCAGTACACGCAGCTGATTGCGCGTCGTGTGCGCGAGCTCGGCGTCTACTGCGAGATTCATCCGTGGGATGCAGGTGACACGGCGGTCCGCGAGTTCGCTCCGAAAGGCATCATTCTCTCGGGCGGACCCGAATCGGTGACCGCAGCCGATGCACCGGCCGCACCGACTGCCGTCTTTGAGCTTGGTGTACCAGTGCTCGGCATTTGTTACGGCATGCAGACGATGGCCGCGCAGCTCGGCGGGCGCGTCGAGCCCGGTGCCGTGCACGAGTTTGGTTACGCGGAGATTCGCGCGCGCGGACATTCGGCCCTACTGCGCGACATCGAAGATCGTGTGAATTCTGACGGGCATGGGTTGCTCGATGTCTGGATGAGTCACGGTGACCAAGTCGTGGCTTTGCCATCGGGTTTCAAGACGATTGCATCGACGGGCGATGTGCCTATCGCCGGCATGGCCGATGAGGCTCGTCGCTACTACGCGCTGCAGTTCCATCCGGAAGTCACGCACACCAAACAGGGCACGCGCATCTATCAGCGGTTCTTGCGCGAGATCTGCGGCTGCGAGGCCAGTTGGAACGCCGGCAACATCATCGAAGATGCCATCGCTCGAGTACGGGCGCAGGTCGGCAAGGGTCGCGTGCTGCTCGGTCTTTCGGGCGGTGTCGATTCGTCTGTCGTTGCAGCACTGCTCCAGAAGGCGATCGGTGATCAGCTCGTGTGCGTCTTCGTTGACCACGGGCTGCTGAGATATCGCGAAGGCGATGCCGTGATGGATATTTTTGCGCGCAATCTCGGTGTGCGCGTGATCCGCGTCAACGCCGCCGAGCGTTTCTTTGGCGAGCTCAAAGGTGTCTCTGATCCTGAAGCCAAGCGTAAGATCATCGGACGTCTGTTCGTCGAGGTCTTCGACGAAGAAGCGAAGAAGCTTGCAGGCGCGGGTAATGGTGGTGCAGCGGCGGGTGACCGGGTGGAATTCCTCGCTCAAGGTACCATCTATCCCGATGTCATCGAGTCTGCCGGTAGCAAGACCGGCAAGGCGCACGTCATCAAGAGCCATCACAACGTGGGCGGTCTGCCCGCGCACATGAAGTTGAAGTTGGTTGAGCCGCTGCGCGAGCTTTTCAAAGATGAAGTTCGGCGCATCGGTGTCGAGCTCGGCTTGCCAGCCGAGATGGTGTATCGACACCCGTTCCCGGGCCCGGGTCTCGGTGTGCGCATTCTGGGTGAGGTCACGCGCGAAGCGGCCCACACACTGCAACTTGCGGATCACATCTTCATCGAAGAGCTGCGTAAGTCCGGTTGGTACGACAAAACCAGTCAGGCATTCGCCGTGTTTCTGCCCGTGAAAAGCGTTGGCGTCACGGGTGATGGACGCCGGCATGATCCGGTGATCGCGTTGCGTGCCGTCGAAACCATCGATTTCATGACGGCCCATTGGGCACATCTGCCTTATGACCTGCTCGATGTGTGCTCACGCCGCATCGTCAACGAGGTCAAAGGCATCAGTCGGGTTGTTTACGATATCAGCGGGAAGCCACCGGCCACGATTGAGTGGGAGTAGCGGCGACAATCCCATCACGGTGTTCCTGACCATCTGGCCAGCGTCGCCCGTTCCTTTGCTACCGGTATCTGGCACAATCTTGGGTATGAAGCCATCTGATTCTTTTCGGGTTCACCGTGAAGCGCTGCGGGAGATCATTGCCCGCCACGGCGTCACGGGTCCGCGGATCTTTGGTTCTGTCGCCCTTGGTGAGGATGATGACGGCAGTGATCTCGATCTGCTCGTTGAGCCGTCGCCTACGACGACGCTGTTCACGCTAGCGGCGCTGCAGATTGAGGCGGAGC
>CAIVYV010000106.1 GCA_903910215.1 uncultured Pseudomonadota bacterium | reverse complement strand
CGATGCGACCTACATCGAACCGATCAACTGGCGCACCGTCGCCCGCATCATCGAGAAAGAGCGCCCGGATGCGGTGCTGCCGACGATGGGTGGGCAGACGGCGCTCAATACTGCACTCGATCTCGTGCGCGAGGGCGTGCTCGAGAAGTTCGACTGCGAGTTGATCGGTGCTTCGCGTGACGCCATCGACATGGCCGAAGACCGCGAGCTCTTCCGCAATGCGATGCGCGAGATCGGACTCGAGTCGGCTCAGTCGGCGGTTGCCAAAAGTTTGGAAGAGGCTTTCGCGATCCAATCGACGCTCGGCTACCCCTGCGTCATTCGACCGAGCTTCACGCTCGGTGGCTCAGGCGGCGGCATCGCGTACAACCGCGAGGAGTTCGAGTCGATCGTATTGCGCGGTCTTGACGCTTCGCCGACCAGCGAGGTGCTGATTGAGGAGTCGATCCTCGGTTGGAAGGAGTTCGAGATGGAGGTCGTGCGTGATCGCGCCGACAACTGCATCATCGTCTGCTCGATCGAGAACCTCGATCCGATGGGTGTGCACACCGGCGACTCGATCACCGTCGCGCCGGCACAAACATTGACGGACAAAGAATACCAGCGCATGCGCGACGCCTCTATCGCGGTGCTGCGCAAGATCGGTGTCGATACCGGTGGCTCCAACGTGCAGTTCGCCGTGAATCCGGAAGACGGCCGCTTGATCGTTATCGAAATGAACCCGCGCGTATCGCGCTCCTCGGCGCTTGCCTCCAAGGCAACGGGGTTCCCGATTGCCAAGATCGCGGCGAAACTCGCCGTGGGTTACACGCTCGACGAGTTGCGCAACGACATCACGGGCGGCGCGACACCGGCCTCATTCGAGCCGACGATCGATTACGTCGTCACCAAGATTCCGCGTTTTACTTTCGAGAAGTTCCGCGGCGCCAACGACCGTCTCACTACGCAGATGAAATCGGTGGGCGAGGTGATGGCGATTGGTCGCACCTTCCAAGAATCGCTTCAAAAGGCGTTGCGCGGTCTCGAGACGGGTCTCGATGGCTTGTCACCCGTCACCACGCTGCCGCTCGGTGAAGAAGCGGCTGCCACGCTCGCACACAATCTGCGGATGCCGGGTCCTGATCGTCTGCTGCAGACGGCCGACGCCTTCCGAGCCGGTTGGACTTTTGATCGGGTGCATGAGCTCACCCGTATCGATCCCTGGTTCTTGGCGCAGATCGAAGAAATCGTGACGCTCGAGGTCGAGGTTGCCAAAGGCGCTCTTGCGGATCTCGATGCCACGCGTCTGCGACAATTGAAGCGGCACGGCTTCAGTGACTCACGCTTGGCAAAACTCGTCGGTGTGACCGAGAGCGTGATTCGCGCCCGTCGTCAGTCCTTTGGCGTTCGCCCCGTCTACAAGAGAGTCGATACCTGTGCTGCGGAGTTCTCGACCTCGACTGCCTATCTTTATTCGACCTACGAGGAAGAGTGCGAGGCCGAGCCGACGAGCCGCCGCAAGATCGTGATTCTAGGTGGTGGTCCCAATCGTATCGGTCAAGGAATCGAGTTCGACTATTGCTGCGTGCATGCGGCACTCGCGCTGCGCGAAGATGGTTTCGAGACCATCATGATCAATTGCAATCCGGAGACGGTCTCGACTGACTACGACACGTCAGATCGCTTGTACTTCGAGCCGCTGACGCTCGAAGATGTGCTCGAGATCATCGACAAGGAAAAACCCGAGGGCGTGATCGTTCAGTACGGTGGTCAAACGCCACTCAAGCTGTCGCGAGCACTCGAGAAGGCGGGCGCGCCGATCATTGGCACTTCGCCCGAGTCGATCGATTTGGCCGAAGATCGCGAACGCTTCCAGAAGTTAGTGCAGGCGCTCGGGCTTCGCCAACCCGCCAACGCCACGGCGCGCACAGAGTCGCAGGCGCTGGCGCTCGCGCGTGAAGTGGGCTTCCCCTTGGTCGTGCGCCCATCCTACGTGCTTGGTGGACGCGCCATGGAAATCGTCTTCAACGAAGACGATCTGCGCGCCTACATGACCGATGCGGTGAAGGTCTCGAACGAGAGTCCGGTGCTGCTCGATCGATTCTTGGATGATGCGATCGAAGTCGACGTCGATGCGGTCTGCGATGGTCGCAACGTGCTCGTCGGCGGAATCATGGAACACGTCGAGCAAGCCGGCGTTCATTCGGGTGACTCTGGTTGTTCGCTGCCGCCGAATTCGTTGTCGGCCGAACTGCAGGATGCGCTGCGCGATCAGACCAAGCAGCTTGCTCTGGCTCTCAATGTCGTCGGCTTGATGAACATCCAGTTCGCTATTCAGAACGGCGTTATCTTTGTTCTTGAGGTGAATCCGCGTGCATCGCGCACGGCGCCGTTCGTGTCGAAGGCGACCGGACTTGCGCTCGCCAAGATTGGTGCGCGCGTCATGACAGGACAAACGCTGGTGGCCCTCGGTGCCACGAAGGAACGCGTTCCTCCCTATTACTCCGTCAAGGAAGCGGTCTTCCCGTTCGTGAAGTTCCCAGAAGCCGATCCGATGCTCGGCCCCGAGATGAAGTCGACGGGTGAGGTGATGGGCACAGGTCGCAGCTTCGGCGAAGCCTATGCCAAGGCGCAGGCTGCCTCGAGTGTGGTGTTGCCGCGCTCAGGCACATGCTTCCTGAGCGTACGCGAGCGAGACAAGGCGGGTGTGGTGCAATTGGCGCGCCGTCTCACCGAGCGTGGCTTCGATCTTGTGGCGACCGAAGGCACCGCCGCTGTCATCACCGCAGCCGGTATTTCGGTGCGCAAGGTCAACAAGGTGCGCGAGGGTCGGCCCCACTGTGTCGACATGATCAAAAACGGCGAAATCGTTCTGATCGTGAATACCACGGAGGGCAAGCAGGCCGTTCAGGAGTCGCACTCGATCCGCCGCGAGGCCGTGCAACGTCGTGTGACCTACTACACGACGCTGGCGGCGGCGCTCGCAACGTGCGAGGCTCTCGACTCGCTCGATCAGGTCGACGTCAACCGGCTGCAGGATCTGCATCAGGAGATGCCCGCATGAAGCGTAATCCGATCACCTTGCGTGGCGCCGAAATGCTGCGCGCCGAATTGAAGCGCCTCAAAAGTGAGGATCGCCCCAACATCATCAAGGCGATTGCCGAGGCGCGCAGCCATGGCGATCTGTCCGAGAATGCCGAGTATCACGCGGCGCGTGAGCAGCAGGGCTTCATCGAGGGTCGTATCGCCGAACTCGAGGCGAAGCTCTCGACGGCCGAGATCATCGATGTCGCGCAGCTGACGCCGGGCGACAAGGTCGTCTTCGGCGCCACGGTCGATCTTGAAGCCGAGGAAGACGGCAAGCGCGTCACGTACACCATCGTAGGTGATGACGAGGCCGATATTCGTGCTTCGCGCATTGCCATCACCTCGCCGATCGCGCGTGCGCTGATCGGCAAATCTGAGGGTGACGTGGTCGATGTAACAGCGCCGGGTGGTGTTCGCTCGTACGAGATCGTCGCGGTTCGTTACGAGGGCTGAGCGACGCGCGGCGAACTCAGTCGGGCAGAACGATCCTGCGCAAATCGGCGCGCGGTTTGTAGAGCGTAGCCACGTGACCAATACGACCTACCAAGGCGCTTTCGCACTGCGCGGCCAGCGCTTCAAGAGCCGCGTCACGGGCTTCGCGATCGGTACCTGTCATGCGAACCTTGATCAATTCGTGATCGTGCAACGCCCGCTGCGTCTCGGCGACGACACCCGGGCTCACCCCGGCGTTGCCGATAAGAATGACGGGTTTGAGGGGGTGGGCGAGGCCGCGCAGGTAGCGGCGTTGTTTTTCTGTTAGTTTCACGGCCGCCATTCTACCCGCTTCGATCATGGTCAAACGTACGCAAAGCAGCCGCGAGTGGCTGAAGGAACATTTCACCGACCCGTTCGTGAAGCGAGCTTGGGCCGAGGGCTGGCGTTCGCGCGCCGTCTTCAAGCTCGAGGAAATCGATCGTAAGGAAAAACTGCTGAAACCCGGCATGGTGGTGCTTGATCTCGGTTCGACGCCCGGCGCGTGGAGCCAGTACGCCAAACGCCGAGTTGGCAAGAACGGCACCCTGATCGCGAGCGACATCTTGCCGATGGAGCCCATTCCCGGTGTGGAGTTCATCGAGGGGGATTTTCGCGAGGAGTCCGTGTTCGAGGCGATCTTGGCCAAAGTGCCTTTGGGAGGCGTCGACGTGGTGCTCTCGGACATGGCGCCCAATCTCTCGGGCGTGGATGCGATCGACAAGCCAAGATCGCTCTATCTCTGTGAATTGGCACTTGATTTGGCCAATCGGGCCTTGAAGCCGGGCGGTGACGTCCTCATCAAGACCTTTCAGGGCACGGGTTTCGATGCCTTCGTTGCGGAAGCCCGCAAGCACTACACCCGCGTCAAGTTCGCCAAGCCCGCAGCCTCGCGCTCGCGCAGTCCCGAACTTTACTTGCTCGCACGCGGTCGAAAAGCGGTATAGCGGCCGTTTCGACTGGTTCGGCGGGCCCTGTTCGTGTAGTTTGATCGAGGCGGGGCGAGGGAACGCGCCTTTGAGGTATTGGTAATGAACGATCTGATGAAGAATTTCGTGGTGTGGGCCCTGATCGCGCTGGCGGTCCTGGTGCTCTTCAGCCAATTCATGCCCCGCTCGGGCCCCGTCGCCGAGATCAGCTATTCGACCTTCTTGAGCGAAATCCGCAACGGTCGGATCGAGAGCGTCGTATTGCAGGGCGATACGATCATCGGCACCCGCAAAGACAAGTCGACCTTCGAACTCTACAACCCGGAGACCGACAACACCGCGCTCATCGGCACGCTCGCCAAGTCTGACGTGGCCATCATCGGCCGTGCGCCGAAGCAGCCGAACTTCCTCGCCCAGCTGGTTCTGCAACTCGCGCCGGCCTTGCTGTTGATTCTGGTCTTTGCGTGGATGCTGCGGCAGATGCAGGGCGGTGGTAATGGCCGCGGCGCGATGTCGTTCGGCAAGAGTCGTGCTCGCCTTCTCAGTGAAGATCAGGTCGCGGTGACTTTCGCCGACGTGGCCGGTGTCGATGAAGCCAAGACCGAAGTTGGCGAGATCGTCGACTTCCTGAAAGACCCGTCCAAGTTCCAGAAGCTCGGCGGCAAGATTCCGAGAGGCGTGCTCATGGTGGGCAGCCCTGGTACCGGTAAGACCTTGCTCGCTCGCGCCATTGCGGGCGAGGCGAAGGTGCCGTTCTTCACCATCTCGGGTTCCGACTTCGTAGAGATGTTCGTGGGCGTCGGTGCCTCGCGCGTGCGCGACATGTTCGAGCAGGCCAAGAAGCATGCTCCCTGCATCATCTTCATCGACGAAATCGATGCCGTCGGTCGTCATCGCGGCGCGGGTCTCGGTGGTGGTCACGACGAGCGTGAGCAGACACTGAACCAATTGCTCGTCGAGATGGATGGCTTCGAAGGCAACGAGGGCATCATCGTGATCGCGGCGACCAACCGTCCCGATGTGCTCGATCCGGCGTTGCTGCGACCGGGCCGTTTCGACCGTCAGGTCGTTGTGCCGCTGCCCGATGTGCGTGGTCGTGAGCAAATCCTGAAGGTTCACATGCGCAAGGTACCGCTCGGCGAAGACGTGAAGCCGTCGCTGATTGCACGCGGTACGCCGGGCTTCTCGGGCGCCGATCTCGCCAACCTCGTCAACGAGGCAGCGCTGTTCGCGGCGCGTGCCAACAAGCGCATCGTCGGCATGGAAGAGTTCGAGCGTGCCAAGGACAAGATCATGATGGGCGCCGAGCGGCGTTCCATGGTCATGACCGAGGAAGAGAAGCGTATGACCGCCTAT
>CAIVYV010000105.1 GCA_903910215.1 uncultured Pseudomonadota bacterium | reverse complement strand
GAGGTTGGCGGCTCGCGCCTAAAGAGGACAGCATGAGCATTCTGGTTTTCGATATTGAAACGGTTCCCGATCTCGAGTTGGGACGGCGTGTATTTGGCCTCGACGGACTCTCGGACAGTCAGGTCGCCAAGGCCATGTTCGCGCATGCGCGCCAGCATGGCGGCAGCGAGTTTCTGCCGCACGATCAGCATCGCATCGTGGCGATCTCTTGCGTTCTGCGTCGTGGTGACACCCTGAAGGTTTGGAGTCTGGGTGATCTCGAATCTAGCGAAGGCGAGCTGGTCGCTCGGTTTTTCGAGGGCATCGATCGCTATACGCCGACTCTGGTGTCGTGGAATGGGAGCGGCTTTGACTTGCCCGTGCTGCACTACCGCGCACTCAAACACGGTGTCGTTGCACGTCGCTACTGGGAGACCGGTGCCGAGGACAGCTCGTTCAAGTGGAACAACTACCTCAGTCGATTCCACGAGCGTCACACCGACCTGATGGACGTGCTCTCGGCTTATCAGCCGCGCGCCAAGGCGAGCCTCTCGGATATGGCCTATTTACTCGGCTTTCCCGGCAAGCTCGGCTTCTCGGGCGATCAGGTTTGGGGTGCGTACGAGGCCGGTAATCTCGAGGGTATCCGTCGCTACTGCGAGACCGATGTGCTCAATACCTGGCTCGTTTACTTGCGCTTTCAGCGCATGCGAGGGCACCTCGACGAAATCGAATGTGCCAATGAGGAGGCTCGCGTACGCGAATTGCTGGCGAACTCTGCTGAATCGCACTTCGCCGAGTTCTTAGCCGCTTGGCCCGAATCACCATTGCCCACGCCGCGATGAGACGTTCTCGTATCGAAGCCGCCCCGATCGAAGAGGGCGTTGTCGCTGCCTTGAATCACGACGGCGAAGGTGTCGTCCGCGGCACCAAGACGGCGTTCGTACCGGGTGTGCTGCCCGGCGAAACCATTCGCTTTCAAAGACAGCGGCGTCATCGTCAGCATGACGAAGCCGTGCTGGTCGAGGTCGTTACACCATCGGCCGATCGAGTCGAGCCGAAGTGCGCGCACTTTGGAGTGTGTGGTGGTTGCTCACTGCAACACTACGCCCCAGCTGCACAGTTGGCAGCGAAGCAGCAGGAGTTGGCGGATAACCTGCAGCGCATCGCGAAGGTCACGCCGCAATCATGGCTGTCGCCGATCGAGGGGCCCGTGTGGCGTTATCGGCGCCGGGCGCGTCTCGGTGCCAAGTTCGTTATCAAGCGAGGGCGGGTGCTGGTCGGATTTCGCGAGCGTGCGAAGCCGTATATCGCTGCGCTCGAGCGTTGTGAAATTCTGGCTGCGCCGCTCGACGGTTTGATTACACCCTTGTCCGATCTGCTCACCGGCATGGCAGCTAAAGACAGCATTCCGCAGATCGAAGCAGCTGTCACCCCGGAGCTGACGCTGTTGGTGTTTCGTCATCTGGCAGCTTTGTCGGAATTTGACCTTGCAGCGTTGCGCGAGTTCGAGCAAGCCCATGGCGTTCGCATTTATCTCCAATCGGGCGGTGTGGAGAGCATCGTGCCGCTCGTCGGGCAGGCCGCGCCATTGCGTTATTCTTTGGCGAACGAGGGGTTGACCTTCGAATTCGAGCCAACCGACTTCGTGCAAATCAATGCGGCTGTGAATGAAACTCTGGTCAGCCGCGCGGTCGAGCTGCTGCAGATTGGCCCGGAGGATCGGGTGCTGGATCTTTTCTGCGGTCTCGGTAATTTCACCTTGGCGCTAGCTCGCAAGGCACGGTCAGTTGTGGGTGTCGAGGGCGATGCGGGACTCGTGGCGCGTGCACGTCGCAATGCCGAACTGAATGGCCTCGCCAACGCCAGCTTCCAAGTGGCTAATTTGTTCGATGCCGAGGCCGGTCAGAGCGCATTCCAAGGCGGCTACACGCGCGTATTGCTCGATCCGCCCCGAGCGGGGGCGCTCGAGGTGCTGCCTCGGGTCGCTGCGACCGGTGCACCGCGGATCGTCTACGTGTCTTGTCATCCAGGCACACTCGCGCGCGACGTCGGTGTGCTCTGTCACGACTTGGGCTACCGGTTGCAGTCCGCGGGAGTGATCGACATGTTTCCGCATACCAATCACGTCGAATCGATGGCAATTCTGGAGCGTGCACGATGACACTCGGTCCCGTGATGGTTGATCTCGAAGGAACTCAACTGCAGCCCGCTGAGCGCGAGATGCTGGCGCACCCGCTCGTCGGCAGCGTCATCCTCTTTTCGCGCAACTACGAATCGCCCGAGCAGCTGACGCGACTGGTGGCCGATATCCACGCAATCCGCTCGCCCGCGCTCATCGTTGGGGTGGATCACGAAGGTGGACGAGTGCAGCGCTTTCGCGAGGGGTTTTCCCGGTTACCAGCGGCGCGTCGCATCGGTCTCGAGTACGACGCCGATCCCCGTGCGGGCTTGGCGCTCGCGCGCGAACTCGGCTGGTTGATGGCGGCAGAGCTGCGCGCGTGTGGGGTAGATCTCTCTTTTGCCCCCTGCGTAGATCTCGATTACGGCGTGAGCGAAGTCATCGGTGAGCGCGCCTTCCATGCCAAGGCGAGCGTCGTTGGCGAACTCGCCGTCGCCTACATGCACGGCATGCGCAATGCCGGCATGGTCGCCACCGCCAAGCATTTCCCAGGACATGGAGCCGTCGTCGCCGACTCTCACCATGCCTTGCCGATCGACCGACGTGAACTTGTCGATCTGGACGAGGATATCGCACCGTATCGCGTGCTCATCGCCAACGGGCTTGCAGGCGTGATGGTGGCGCATGTGTTGTATCCCCAGGTCGACGACGTACCGGCGAGCGCGTCGGCTCGCTGGATCCGTGGGGTACTTCGAGGCGATCTCGATTTTGGTGGCGTCGTGTTCGCCGATGACTTGTCCATGGCGGGAGCGGCGGCCGTAGGCGGTATCGTCGAGCGAGCTGAAAAAGCCCTTGCAGCCGGTTGCGATGTCTTGCCGGTCTGCAATCACCGACCGAGTGCCGAGGCTGTACTCGATGGCCTCAAAGTGCCTCTGGACGCTGCTGCCGCTTTGCGTCGCGTGAGATTGCACGGCAAAGGTGCGCTGACTTACGCCTCGTTGCGAACGACGCCGGAGTGGCACGCTGCACAACGCACGTTAGAGCGTTGTCTGCAGCCGCCTGAGCTCAAGCTCGGTTGACGCTATGGCAGCTCTAAGGGCGAGCGGCTGAAGTGACCACCGCGATCACGCCGATGCCTGGGTGATCGTAGTAATGCCGCTCTTCGAAGCGTACGCGACGCAGCTCACTGAGCTCGTGGATCGTCGACTCATCCGGCTGATAACGCAGATTCATGCCAAAGTGCAGCAGCGAGCCGCGCTCGAGCAGGAAGTTGCCTGAGAGTCCCGGTGCGGCCACGCCGAGCGTTTCCAAGGGGATGCCAGTGCGGCTACCCCAGCTGCTCGCTGTTTGAGTCCAACCCGCGTGGGCCAAGATGCGATAGCCACCGGCGGACATCTTTTGACGCAGGCCCGCGAGGCGCAGTCGCGCTGCCGGTGTCGCTGAGATGAAGCGCCCGATCTGCGCTGCTGCAGGCGGTGTGTCTGATTCTTCCGCACCGCGCAGGGGCGGGGTACCACCGATGCCGACTTCGCGTGGCCCGTTGTTGCGAAATACGATCACTTCGACCGTATAAGCACTAGCCGTACTCGCCGGTTGGGTGAGCCCGATCGGCGAAAATGCCAGCAAGCCCGCGCTCGAGAGCAGACAGACTAGCCCGCGTCGGATGAAATCACGCATGGCGAGATCTTAACCCAGCCTATTTATTGCTGGTGAGTCGTTGCAGCAGCGCCGTCACGAAGTCGAAGCGTTCAAGTTCGTCGTCGAGGTCGCGAGATACCCGCAGTTTGAGCGGACCCTCGAGCTTGTACTCGCGCGAGCGATCCTGAATCAAACGGATCACTGCAGCCGGATCGATACGGTTGTCCGTCTCGAATAGCAGATAGCCGCCGTGGGCACCAAAGTCGAGCCGACGGATGCCGAGCTGGCGGGTCAGCAGGCGGATGCGAGCTGTGCGCAGCAGGTTCTGCGTTTGCGCAGGCAGCGGTCCGAAGCGATCGACGAGCTCTGCGGTGAGCTCCTCGAGTGCGGCTTCATCAGGTGCGGCCGCGATGCGCTTGTAGAGCGCGAGTCGAACGTGCACATCCGCCACGTAATCTTCGGGGAGCAGGGCAGGCACGCGCAGTTCGACCTCAGAGGCGCTAGCGAGCGGTGCTTCGAGGTCGATCTTTTTGCCGTTTTTCATGGCCTTGACGGCGCGATCGAGCATATCGAGGTACATGGTCAAGCCAACCTCGGTCATCTCGCCGCTTTGCTCTTCACCCAACAGCTCGCCGGCGCCACG
>CAIVYV010000104.1 GCA_903910215.1 uncultured Pseudomonadota bacterium | reverse complement strand
TATCCATCGCCAAACCCACGATGCCGCGTGAGAACAGATCAAGCACCGTCGCCACATACAACCAGCCTTCGAGTGTCCAGACATACGTGATATCCGACACCCAAGCGGCGTTCGGTCTCGCGACCACAAAGTTCCGGGCGAGAACATTCGGCCACACCGGATGATCATGCTTCGAGTTCGAGCGTTGCGGGGAAGCGCTCGAGCACTACCTCGAGCACTGGCAGGTGGTAGCGGTAGGACTGCCCCAGGTCGCCCTGCAGCGCATTGGCGAGGAACAGCCCGTAGCGCTCGAGCGCTGGACGATCGAGACTCATCGCCGCCCGGAAGGCCTCTCGATCAGTCGCGGAGGCCTCGGGCGGCAGCAGCAGATGGACTGGGTCGCCGATCAGGTAGGTGATCGCGAAGACGATCACCGAGATCCCAAGTATGCAGACGATGGCCTGGAGGAGTCGCTCAACCAGGTAGCCCGTCCCGGGCATGTCACTTGCCGACGCTGGCGGTCCAGAACTTGTAGACGTTGTCGCCGGGGCGCGGCTGCCAAGTCACGCGGTCACGGATACCGAACAGGATCTTGTTCTCCCAAAGAAAGATGTGCGAGGCGTCGTCATGCATCGCGCGGTCGATCTTCTGGAAATGTGCGTCACGCGCATTCTGGTCGGTGATTGAGAGAGACTCGTCGATCAGCTTGTCGACATTCTCGTTGCGATAGAAGGACCAGAAGGCTTTGCTGTGCACGCCGAAGATCATCAGGCCCTCAGGATCGAAGATGGTGTTGCCAAAAGCCTGATAACTCATCGGGTAGTACTTCTTCGGCAGGTCGCTGACCCATTTGGCTGAGTCCCAGAGGTTTAAATTGACCTCGACACCGACCGCTTTCAACTGGTTGGCCAGTGCGAGGTTGATGTCGCGATCCAGGGTGTAGCGGCCCACCGAACCGTACATGTCGATCTTGAAGCCGTTCGGATAGCCGGCATCGGCGAGGATCTTGCGGGCACGCGCCGGATCGTAGGCATAGGGCTTGAAGTTTGGATCGACGACAGACACCGAAGGCGCAAGAACGCCAGGGATCTGCTCGGCCTGGTCGCGCAGGACATTCTTGATGATGGCCTGACGATCGATCGCATGGTTGAGGGCAATGCGGACCTCGCGTTTGAGGAGCGGGCTCTCTTTGGCGCCATCCTTGATATTGAGTACCAGCCAGTAGATCTCTCCACTGGGGTGGGACAGCGTCTTTACGCCCCGAATCGCGCTGATGCGATCAAGCAGTGGCGGCGGCATTTCGGCGACGATGTCGGCCTCGCCGGTTTGCAGCATGCCCAGCCGCACGGCGTCCTCGGGCACCGTGCGCAGCACCAGCGTGCGCACCTTGGGTACCCAGCCCCAGTGCTGTTCGTTGGCTTGCATCTCGATCCGCTCGTTGATCGAGCGGGAAACGAAGCGGAACGGACCGGTCCCGATCGGCCGCCGCGCGAAGCCCTCCTCACCTACCTGCTGCAGGTAGGCGCGCGGGACGATCCAACCGGCGAAGGTCAGCTTCTTCAGGAAGATCGCGTCTTTCTCCTTGAGGGTCAGGGCGACGCGGTTCGCATCGAGGATCTCGACCTTGTCGATCGTCTTGATAAAGTTGAGTAAGGGATTCTTGGTCGCGGGGTTGGTCGCGCGCTCGAGTGAGAACTTGACGTCCTCCGCAGTCAGGGGCGAGCCGTCGTGAAATCTGACCCCCTTCCGGAGTGTGAAGGTATAAGTCAGTCCGTCCGGTGAGACCGTGTGAGACTCGGCGATGCCGGGGACCAGCTCGGCCTTGTCGTTACGGACCATGAGCCCCTCGAACATATTCGAGTTGAACAGGTAGTTGTAACGCGTGTTGCCTTTGTGCGGATCGAGCGTTGCAGGCTCGGCCGGCAGCGCGACGGTCAGCGTGCCGCTCGGCTGGGCGCTCGCCACAAGCGGCGCTGCGACCGATACCGAAACAGCCAGTGCGAAGGCCGCACGTTGCAGGAACGATTTCATGGGGGGCTCCTCCTGATGAATGACGGGCGGCCTCTAGGGGCGCTGAACCGCCCGGATGCTAGACGCCGATGCCGCTACGCGTCAAGGAGAAACGGCGAGGCTCCCTATGTGCGCGATCGCGTCTTGAGCGATGCCGGGTTTGCGGCGATCATGACGCACTGATCGACTGCGAATAACGAGAAGGGGTAGCGTATTGGTCACCATCACACCGATCGCCGCAGCCTGCGGCGCCGAAGTCCGCGGCGTCGACCTGAGCCGCGACCTGTCCGACGAACTGATGCTCACGCTCACGCAGGCGCTTTACGACTACCGCGTGCTCGTGATCAAGGAACAGCAACTGGATAAAGCGAGCTATTACCGCTTCGGCGAACAGTGGGGCGAACCGATCCCGCATGTGCTGGATCACATGAGGATGAAGGGCTGGCCCGCGATGATGACGATCGGCAATACCGAGGAGCGGGATCGGGACGATAGGACCCGTAATGGCGCGGCGCTATGGCACACCGATCAGTCCTACGAGGCCGTGCCCGCGAGCGCAACCATGCTCTATTCGCTGATCGTGCCCAAGGTGGGCGGACAGACCCACTTTGCCGATATGGCGGCCGCCTATGATGCGCTCGATGACGCGACTCGGGCGTATGCCGACCGCTGCTCAGTGGGGCACCTCTACGGGCAGACCCGCCTGCGTGAGGATGAGTACGAAGTGACCTCGCTGGCCAGTGACCGTCAGGTGGAAGCGGTTCCCACCTGCTGGCACCCACTGGTCATGCCGCATCCGGTCACAGGTCGCAAGGCTATCTACGCGGTGGGGCATGGCGCCTTCCGGATACGCGGCATGAGCGACCAGGAGGGCTCGGATTTCATCTACAGAATAAAGGAACACTGCGTGCAGGACCGCTTTGTCTACTCGCATCGGTACGAGATCGGCGATGTGTGCATCTTCGACACGCTGTCGACCATGCATCGCGCCTCGCCGATCGGCCTTCCCAACTCGCTGCATGACGATATTGCCCGACTGTTATGGCGGATCAGCGTACGCGGCAAACCGCGCGTGCGGGACTCACTCAGCGGGACCACCAATCTCCGGAACATCCAGTCAATGTAGCTCGTTAGTTCGTGGTCCCCGATACGGGTCGGATAAGTCTGCCGGCATCTTGTCGCCCGCCTCCAGGAGGTCGAAGATCGCAACTTTCGCACCCTCCGAGGCCATTCGATGGACGCAGGCGCGGCCGATGCCGATGGCCCCGCCAGTAACGATGGCGACCTTGTTCGTCAGGCGATTCATCCTGGCCATCCTTTCTGATGGCGTGCGGGTTGCCGATGGCAATGCAGTGAGCGACTTATCGCTGAGTCGGTCGGGTATCCGCCTCCAACCATTGCAGCAGCCGATCCTGGTACGGCGCGAGCACCGTCGTCGCCC
>CAIVYV010000103.1 GCA_903910215.1 uncultured Pseudomonadota bacterium | reverse complement strand
GTCGATGAAGCCCGGCAGCATCGCACGGCGGCCGAGTTCGACGACGCGAGCATCACCCTCGTGTGCTTTCCGTAACTCTTTGCCACCCACTGCGACGATCCGCTCGCCTTCGACGAGCACCGCCTCGGCGAAGGGCTGCGACGGATCCATCGTGATGATGCGACCCACATACAGCGTGGGCGCAGCGACAGCGGCTTGAAGAGCAGCCGTCGCGATCAGCAGCGCGGCCAGCAGGCCGCGCTGCCAAGAGGTCAGGCGGCTACGCGAGAGCGTTGGGTCGCTGCGGCCGGCCACAGATCGCGCCCGTAGCACCAAGAGGCGTGAAAGCCTGCTGGAACCCGTCCCGGCACCGCAATGCGCGTGATCGGCCCTGCGGTGATGTTCTTGGCGTCGAATATCCATGCTTCCGACTGGTAGTCCGCGATGTTGGTCGCGAGTGTAACGCAGTAGCCCTGGTCCTCATCGCCGCCGCGAGTGCTCTTGGAGAAGGCGGTCTCGCTCGGGAACCAACCACGGGGATAGTGGTAGATCTCGCGTGTACCTTTCTCGTGGTCGTACTTCACGAGCCCTTCGAACGCCAGTGTTTGCAGGTCGGTGGGGATCAGCTGGTGATAGGAGTAACGACTCTTCACCCCGTAGAGATCCATGTCGGGCAAACAGAACTCGACGTTCAGATCGTCGAGTTGCTCTTCGCTGCACTCGCCGGTCTTGAGGTTCATGCGCCAGCGACGCAGGTGCCCCTTGTAACGCAGGTAGGCCAACATCGAACTCAGCGGACCTTCGGAAGGGTCGCGTCGGATCGTGGGATCCGGTTGGAAGCAGCCATCCATGATGATCCAGTCGCCTTCTTCCCAAGCGTTGACCATGTGCAGCACATAGCCTGGTTCGAACTCGAACCAGCGAACTTGTTCCTGCGTTCCGTAGCGAGGTAGCACGCCGAAGCGGCTCGGAAGATCACGACGGAACTGCACGACGCGATGCCCTGTCTTGCTCAGCAGCGCCGGATCATGGAACAGCGGGAAGTCATGCAGGATCGTGTAGTTCGGCGTGATGGTAGTGTCGTGCGGCAGACGTGGTCCCGGCAGATCGATGCGCGTCTTGTGTTTTACACGGCCATCGGCACCGATGACGTAATAGGTGAGCCACGGCTGAAAATCGGCATAGCCGTAGTTGATGTATTCATTGGTGCGCACATCAACCTTGCCGTGCGCATTCATGGAGGTATCGAGCCCGCCATGGAATGTTTCTTCACCGCTCGTCTCGAGCGTCAGCGGATCGAGCGCATGTATACGACCCGAGTTGTACCACGCAGCCAATAACTTGCCGTTGTGCAGGTTGAGTGTCGTGTTGGCCGTATCTTTGCAGTAATCGGGATTCATGGCCGCGTTCTCGCGACCGGCTACACGCGAGATGTCGTACGGACCCATGATGCCCGACAGTTCCACGCGACCGTGCTCGATCTCATCATGCAGCGCGCGAGTTTGGGTCCACTTACGGATGTAGCTTGCGCGACCGTCGCGGAAATACATGCCGTGCACCATGCCGTCGCCATCGAACCAGTGGTACGGCCCTTTGGGTTCAAAAATTGGGTTTGGTCCTTGACGCATGTAGGCGCCGTACAAATCGTCGGGCACCTTGCCAGCGTTGACCTTCAGGTCGATGGCCGTGACCTCGGAGACCACCGGTGTGTAGGGGCCGTGCAAGTACGGGTTGTCGATGCCATCCACCCAAGTCGGGCGATCGATGGGATCTTGCGTGCTGATATCGGTGTACTTGCGCATGGATGTTCTCCTCAGGAAGCCCGCTCGACGACGAAACTGACGGTGGTAGTGGCGCTGCCGCCCACATTGAGAGTGGCGAACCGCTCGGCGTTCTCGACTTGATAAGCGCCTGCAGTGCCTGTGACCTGTTTGTAGCAATCGAGCAGCATACGAACGCCGGTCGCGCCGACCGGATGTCCAAGACCGATCAGGCCACCGCTTGGGTTGACCGGAATACGACCGCCGATTTCGATATCGCCGTTTTCGATGGCTTGCCAGCTCTGTCCGGGCGGCGTGATACCAAAGTGATCGATCGCCATGTATTCGGTGCTCGTGAAGCAGTCGTGCGTCTCGATGCCGCTCAATTGTTCGACACCGCTGATGCCGGCACGACGATAAGCGTCGGTGATGGTGGCGCGCACGAACGGGAAGATGTAGGGCTGATTTTCGCTCATCTTCACTTTGGCTTCATAAGTGATCGGCGCAGTGCGATGGCCCCAACCCGCGATGCGAGCCAAAGAATTCAGTGGGCGACCGCGTTGCCGTGCCCACTCGCGTGCCACCGCTTCGCTCGCCAAGAAAACGACGGCTGCACCGTCGGTGATCTGGCCGCAGTCTTGCTTGCGCATGCGCCCGTCGATGACGGGATTCGCGACGTCGTCTTGCTGGAAACTTTGTTCGGTGAATTCCCAGCGACGCGTTTGCGCATTCGGGTTCTTACGTGCATTGCCGAAGTTGATTTCGGCAATGCGAGCGAGATGTTCCGCCTTCAGGCCGTAGCGGCGATCGTATTCACCAGCGAGTTCACTGAAGACGTGCGGCCAGGGATACTTCACATCGACGCATTCATGACCCGCCCACATTGCCGTGGCACCAATCAACTTGGCTGCTTGATCGCCAGGCACGTTGCGCATTTGCTCGATGCCGACCACGGCTGCCAAACCATAGCGACCCGCTTCGATTTCGGCGGAGGCGGCGAGGGCCGCAAGACTTCCCGAGGCGCAGGCGCCTTCGTGACGCGATGCCGGGATGCCGGCGAGGTCAGGTAAGGCCGCGGCGAGCACGCCGCCAAGATGGCCTTGATTGCAGAACAGTTCAGCGGCGAAGTTGCCGACGTGGGCGGTGTCGAGTTGCTGCGGTGTCAGTTGCGTGGCCGCGAGGCCCTGTTCAAGCACATCGCGCATGCCGTCCGCGATTTCGCGACCGCTGCGGGCCCAGTTTTCGGAGAAGTCGGTTTGGTACCCTCCGAGGATGTAAACGTTCGCCGTCATATCAGTGCCCCCGTGATACGTCGCAGAATAGTATCATTATGCAAGTCATTGGGAGATGGCCATGAGTGGAAATACGGACTCGCTCCGCCGGGTTGTTCGTCTGGAGGACTGGGCTTCCGGCCTGCGTCTGCCGATGATTGCTGCGCCCATGTTTTTGGTCTCGGGACCCGATTTGGTGCTCGCCTGTTGTCGAGCCGGCATCGTCGGCAGTTTCCCAGCCCCCAACGCCCGCACCATCGATGTTTTGGACGAATGGCTGCAGCGAATCACCCAAGGTCACAGCGCGCTGGCCGCAAGCCAGCCTCGGTATCTCGGTCCGTGGGCGCTGAATCTCGTGACCCACAGTTCCTACGAGCGCTTGCCCGCCGAGCTCGATCTCATCACCAAGTATCAGCCGCCGCTCGTGATCACGGCACTCGGCAGCCCGATTCCGGCCATCGAGCGAGTGCATGCCTACGGCGGCAAGGTGTTCGCCGACGTTAGTAATCTCGCCTTTGCACGCAAGGCGGCTGCTGCGGGAGTCGATGGGTTGATGTTGGTGTCGGCGGGCGCGGGTGGTCACACTGGAAAGATCTCGCCCTTTGCTTTCGTGGATGCGGTGCGCGAATTCTTCGACGGCATCATCGTGCTCTCGGGCGCGATCGGCACCGGTGGCGCGGTTCGTGCAGCCGAGCTCATCGGTGCGGATCTGGCCAACGTTGGTACGCCCTTCATCGTCGCCGAAGAGAGCTTAGCCAGTAGCGATTACAAAGACATGGTCGTCCGGGCTTCGCTCGAGGAGTTGGTGCTGACCAAAGTATTCACCGGTGCCGAAGCTTATTATCTGCGCGAGAGCATCGTGGCCGCGGGGCTCGACCCGGACAATCTGCAGGGCAAGGACAAGATGGATCTCTCGAATACGCAGCAGCAGGTCAAGGCCTGGAAAAACATCTGGTCGGCAGGGCAAGGCGTGAACCACATTCACGCCGCCGAGCCGGTTGAGGCCATCGTGACGCGCTACGCTCTGGAATATCGAACGGCTGCGCTGCATCCGGTGTTCGGCTCATGACGCGTGATGATCTCGTTGGCGCTTGGGCGTATCACTGCTGGCGCATTGCGTATGAAGACGGGCGGGTCACCGAGCCCTTCGGTGATGGCGCGAGTGGTTTGTTGCTCTACACCGCAGATGGCTACATGAGCGCCAATATCATGGCATCGGGGCGCGAGCCGTTCGCCAAGCCGAATCCGCGTGATGCGAGTTTGCGCGAGCGAGCGTCGGCGTTCGATGGCTATTTCAGCTACGCCGGTAGGTGGCGCCTCGTGCGCGGCATCATCGTGCATGAGGTGACGGTCGCGCTGAATCCGGGTTTGGTTGGCAGTGAGCAATGGCGCACGCCGATTCTGCAGGGTCGTCGGCTGATTCTCGCGGCGGATGAGCCCACGGCGAAGGGCGTGAGGCGGCACGAACTCGAATGGCGACGGGCAAAGAAATGACTCGCGATCTCTACGACAAGCATCGTTCCTCTCTCGAATCGGCCGTCTCGGCGTGTCGTGATCGCCGGTATTTTTCGCTCTTTTCCGAAACGCCCGATCGGCATCGCGGCGGCGCGGATGCACAGGCAGCCGGCCGGGCTCGGCATGCGGCGGCACTCGGGCGCTCTTTCGATCTCGAGCAGCCTGGCACGATCGGTCGCGCGGGAGCGGAAGTTTCTCCGTATACGCAGCAGCCGCTGGGAATCGATTACCCAAGAGCAGATCCGGATGCGCTGTTCGCCGCAGGCTCTCGCGCTATGGTCGGTTGGGCTGCAGCTTCTGTTGAGACGCGTCTCGGCGTCTGCATGGAAATCGTCGACCATCTATACGAGCGGGTGTTCGATACCGCGCAGGCCGTGATGCACACCGCGGGTCAAAGTTCACTAATGAGCTATGCTGGCAGTGGTACCAACGCGCTCGATCGAGGTGTCGAGGCCTTGGCCTATGCGCAGATGGCGATGAACAACATCACGCCCTCCGCGCGATGGGAGCGACAGTTTGGCTCCACGCTCATTCCGCTGCAGAAGACTTATCGATTGGTGCCCCGTGGTGTCGCGGTCGTCTTTAGTTGTGCCACGTTCCCGACTTGGAATGCCTATCCCGCCATGTTGGCCAACCTCGCGACCGGCAACCCCGTGATCGTCAAACCACACCCGACCGGCGTGCTGCCCATGGCGATCGCCGTGCGCGAGTGTCGCGAGGTGTTGTCGGCGAGCGGTTTTGATCCGAATCTCGTCACGCTCTGTCTCGATACGCTCGAAGAGCCGCTCGGCAAAGTGTTGGTCAAACATCCGCAGACCGCCATCGTCGATTTCACGGGCAGTGCACGCTTTGGCTCCTGGGTCGAGGCGAATGCGTGGCCTGCGCTCTGTTATTCCGAAACGTCAGGCGTCAACACGGTCGTCATCGATTCAGTGGACGACCTCGATGCGGTGATCAAAAGTCTGGCGACGACGATGAGTCTGTTCTCGGCACAGATGTGCACGTCGCCACAAAATATTTATATCCCGAAGAGCGGTATTCGTACTGCCACGGGTCGAGTCGATGCCGCCGAATTCGGTGAGCGACTGGCGACCGCCATGAAATATTTGGCAGCCGATGGGAAGCGTGCCGGTGCGATCCTGGCAGCGATCCAGTCGCCGAGCACGCTGCATCTGATCGACGAACTGCAAGATCGAGGCGCGAAGACGGGCAGGGTACTCCTCGAGTCGAGTAGTTACGTCCATGGCGATTTTCCGCAGGCGCGTACGCGCACGCCGCTGCTCGTAGAGCTCGAAGCCGGTGCCGCCGCTAGGGCGCTCTATGGTGAAGAGCGCTTCGGGCCGATCGGCTTCGTCATCCACTGCGATGATCGCGATGCCGCGCTCGCTCATGCCACGACGGATGCTAAGCAAGCCGGTGCGATTACGGCGTTCTTGTACTCCACCGACGAGGCCTACATCGAGCGTGCCGAGCAGGCTTACTCACTCGCCGGTGCGCAACTGACCATCAATCTGACCGGGCCGATGCCGCTGAACTTCGCGGCCGCCTACAGTGATTATCACGTCACTGGCTTGAACCCGGCCGGCAACGCCACATTGACGGATCTCGCCTTTGTGACGTCGCGGTTTCGGATTACGCAGTCGCGACGTTTGGTCAAAGATTCTTGAGCGGTGCTGCCTGGGCGGGGTCGAGATATTCATCGAGCCGACTGATCAGGCCGTCGCGTACCGTCACGACGCAGCAGGCGAGCATGCGAAACGGTGAGCCATCGGGCAGCGTGGCTTCGAGCACGTGTTGTTGAAACCAGCCATCCGGCAGAATCTCGCGGCGCACGATTCGGTAATGACGCTGCGGCAGCTTGCGCGACATCCATCCGAGCAATTTCAGATTTTCATCGACGGTCTGCGCGACATCGTCAAAGTTGTGCCAAATGACCGCGTCGCTCGTGTAGAAGGCGCGTACCTCAGCCGGGTCGCCTCGTTCGAGTGCCGACAGAAAGCGATTGGACAAGGCGCTGATATCTTCTCGATGACCCATGATCGACCCCCCTTTGGTCAACGAAGTTGTCTTGCACAATTAGACTAATGGACGCGAGCGAACGGCGCCACCTCCAAGATTTCCTGGGCACCTGGCGGGCGTTCGCTGTCGCTGCCTTACCCTCGATGCTCGGTTCGGTGTGGGCGACCGGCCGCTTGGGCGCATCGATGTCGTCGATCGATCTGGCCGAATGGGCCCTGCTGGTCGCTTTGTTCACCGTCGTCGGCAGTATCAGCCAGTTCGGAATCAAACCCGGTTACATGCAAGAGGTGAGCGATCGCGGCGGTGAACATCGTTACGCGGCATTGCGAGCGGCGTTGGTGACGGTGGGGGCAAGCGGTGTCGTGGCAGGTGCCATCGTGGCGGGCTTGCTGTACGGCTTGGCGGCGTATGGACACTGGCACAATGTCGCCGTCCTGCCGTGGCTGCCGGTGTATGGTTTGCTTGCCAATATCGGCATGATGTTCCACACGGATCTGCGCATCTTGGGTGGCGCGCGGGTGCTCGCGATCATCGCAATCGCCACGTTTCCCCTGTTTGTTGCCGCTCTGGAGTTGATGTTGTGGCTCGGGAGCGATCCGCTCGCCGCGTTCTTCGCGACGCAATGTGCCATCTCGCTATTGGTGGTCGCGCTGTTGGCTGCACGCAGCGGTGTCTTGCAAGCCACGGGAATGGATGGTCGATTTTTGCGACGTGCCCTCGTGATGGGGTTGCCCGTCATGGGCGGCTTGCTGGCGAAATACGTGGCCGATTTCGCTGTCTCTGGCACGTTTCGCTGGGGTGTCGATGAGGCGTCGGCCGGTGGCTATGGTCTTTCCGTCCGTGTCACCGAACCTTTGATGATGTTGTACATCGGCTCATTCCAGATGGCCTGGGGTGCGCATGTTTACGGCTGGATCAAAGAATCCCCGAGCGGCGGCTTGGTCGCGCAGCACTCCGCGCGCTCGTGGTGGCTCGCAGGTATGGGTCTTCCACTCGGTTTTTTAGTGGCTTGGCTCATCATCATCGTCACCGATCCCACAACGGATACGTCGATGGCATGGTGGTTCATTGCGATGATGGTCTCGCGCACGCTGGCTTTTGGGATGGCCTCGGCGATGGGGTTCGGCCAGACCTTGCAGCGCAACTATCGAATGGGTATGCGCTACGCGCTGATCGAGATGCTTTTGAGCGTGACGCTGCTGCCGATCACGGCCGTTTTGGTCGGTGCGAAGACGGCGGCCGCGGTGGCCGCCGTCATTCCTTGGTTGACCGTGTGGCGCTTGCGCGCGATGTCACGTCTTACTGTTGCAGCTTCGTCAGTTCCGCCAGCACCATCTTCGAGTGCCCGTCCGCGTTGACGTTGTCGAAGCGCTTGGCGATGCGACCCTGCGGGTCGATGATGAAGGTGTCGCGTCTTGCGATATCGAACAGTTTGTATTGGGGATAGCTCGTCAGCGAACCATACGCCTTGGTCACGGTCGTTTTGCTGTCGGACAGCACCGGGAAGGGCAGGCTGTGTTCTTTCGCGAAGGCTTCTTTTGAATCGACGGCATCGACGCTGACGCCGAGGATCACGGCGTTCGCGCGACGAAAGGCGAAGATGTCGTCACGCAGTTCACAGGCCTGGGTCGTGCAACCTGGCGTGTTGTCCTTCGGGTAGAAGTACAGCACCACCCATTTGCCGCGGTAGTCTTCCAGGGAGCGCCAAGCACCGGTTTGATCCTGCAGCTTGAAGGCAGGAGCGGGGTCGCCTGCTTTGGGTATGGCCAATGCGAGGCTGGCGGCGAGCGCGAAGAACAGGGTCGTGAGAGCACGGATCATGGCAACGTCCTTTGTCGTAGAACCGGAATGACCCGACTCTACCGAAGCACTGGGGCGCTTGCCATCCCAGAGCGTGATTTCCGGGCGTCACTTCACTGGGGATGCCATGCAATTTCGTCTACCGGTAGATCGCGCACTTGGTAGCTCGCTGAGACGTAATCGTCCTCGACCATGCGCCGCAGGATGAGCCGCAGACCCTGGCCCGCCTTTTGGGCTTGCTCTGCGATCTGCGCGAGTTGCGAGAGACTCGAGATGGCCTTGCCGTTCACGCTGACGACCTCCTGGCCGTATTCGATGCTGCGCAATTCGCCTTGTGAGCCGGGTTCGATGTGATGCACGAGCAGGACGCCCGCTTCGTCGGTAGAGGCGACCTCGTACATCAGGCGCGGTGCGAATACGACGCCACTGATTCGAAGACCGCGACGATCGAGGTATTGGATGCTGGGCACGAGATTGGCTTCAACGACCAGTTCACGATCACCGCGTTGAACCCGCAGTGGTGTTTTACCGTAGCGTCCGCGCAAGTCGATCAGCAGATCCGAGACCGCCAGATAACTCTCATCTGAGCCAGCCAAGCCGAGGATTTCATCACCGCGCTGCAAACCGAAGCCATCGGGCGTGACTGGAGTATCGGCCACGATCAGGGTTTCGATATCGCTCTCGTCGATCGCAAAGGCCGTGGCGATCCGCGGCACGGTGGCGCTGCGACCCGCGCGTAGTAACTCGAGCACGCGGCAGGCATGCGGCATCATCACGGCGAAGTTCATGTTCTGCGAGCGCCGGTCGCCGAGCGAGGCGGTATTGATGCCGATCACACGACCAGACCCGAGATCGATCAGCGGACCGCCGGAGTTCCCCGGGCTGATGGGCGCATCCGTTTGGATCATCGGATAGCCGTTGGAGCGCGAGACGCCAGCCATGATGCCGCGGGTGGCGGTGAACGCATAACCGAGTGGGTGACCGAAAGTGCCGAGGTCTGCACCGACGCCGGGGAGTCCCTCACAGGCCAAAGGTGCTTCGCGCGCCTCGGCTGGTATCGCAGCAGGCGGTATTTCGAGCACGGCGATGTCTTGCAGGTTGTCGACGAAAAGCGCTTTGGCCGCGATGTTCTTGGCGCCACGGAACTGCGCTTCGATGAGTGCCGGGACATATCCGGCCACGTGCGCATTGGTCAGTATCCAACCGCGTTGCCGATCGACGAGAAAACCGGCGCCACGCCAACTACCCGGCTCGCTCTCTATGAAGCCGAACTCGGATGTGACGGTGAGTTTGACGGTGTAGCCCGCTGCCGCCACGAAAGCGGCTTCGGCAGCCTCGTCGGTGTGGGCCACCGTCGAGATCGACAACAAAATCAGGGTGACAAGCCAACGCGCGGTGGAGATTTGCATGACGAACATTATCCGCGTTTACCGCTTCAACGGTTGATCCACTGGGGCGCATAATGGACGCTCTCTACAGGAGATCGGATATGCACAAGTGGGTCGTGATGTCGGTGGCCACCCTGGCACTTGTCGGATGCGAGTCGGGTTCCTCGCCGTTTCAGCGTCAGGCTGCGACGAAGGCACCGGCCTCTGGTGCGGCAGCGGCTACTGTCACCAGCGCGACGAAAGAGCCGAAGTTGCTGCAACTCGGTGATTTCACCCTGCCAGCGGGCTCGAAGTTGGACGACGCGAGCACCTTGGTCGTGGGTACCGACACGCGTTGGGTGGGTCGCGTGGTATTGCGCACCACGCTCTCGCCGGTGGACACCTACAACCATTTCTTTCGGACCTTGAATGGTTCGGGTTGGAATCTGATCACAGCCTTGCAAGGCAAGACGAGTGGCCTGACCTTCTCACGCGGTGAGCGGGTTGCCACGGTGATGATCGAAGGTTCGGCCTTGTCTGGAACCTTGGTCACGATTTTGGTGACGCCGCGCGAAGGCGCGAACTGATCGATTGACTCGCGCGCGCGACCGTTCGCTCGACGTCTTTCGTGGGGCGACGGTCGCCCTGATGATCCTCGTCAACAATCCGGGCAGTTGGGATCATCTCTACTCGCCTCTGGCGCATGCCGCTTGGCACGGCTGGACACTCACCGATCTGGTGTTCCCGTTTTTCTTGTTCGCCGTCGGTTATTCGATGGCGTTGGCCTTGCCTGCGTTGCGAGCGGCGGGCGCTGTCATCTACGGCACTCGAGTGTTGCGGCGTACCCTCGCGATTTTTGCGATCGGTTTGCTGATCAATGCGAGTCCGTTCCTGCGTTGGGATGAGACGAGTCAGTTGGTGCTGCGCGATTTCGATGCGCTACGCATCATGGGTGTGCTGCAGCGCATCGCGGTGTCTTTCGGTATCGCAGCGCTGATTATCTGGTGGGGTGACGTTCGTGCGGCTGTTGCGGCGACAGTAGCGCTGTTACTCGGGTATTGGTGGGCCTGTATTGCGCTGGCAACGAATGCGGATGCCTACTCGCTCGAGGGTTTCTTTGGTACTTCCATTGATCGTCTGATGCTTGGCGCGTCGCACCTGTATCAGGGCGAAGGCGTGCCGTTCGATCCCGAAGGCTTGGCAAGCACGATTCCTGCGATCGCCCAAGTCTTGATTGGTTATGTGGTGGGGCGTTGGTTGGCGCAGCGTCCGCGAGTGGACGATCTACCTTGGGTGCTCATCGCGAGCGCGGTCACGTTGTTCCTGCTCGCGCAATGGTGGTCGACGGTCCTGCCGATCAACAAGAAAATCTGGACGCCGTCGTACGTTTTGTTGACGAGTGCATTGGCGTTCGGCTGCGTGGCATTACTCAGGCCATGGCTCGCGTTCAGCAGCAGG
>CAIVYV010000102.1 GCA_903910215.1 uncultured Pseudomonadota bacterium | reverse complement strand
TTTGCCGGCAAGCGCTTGCGGCTCTGGGTGCTTCTCTAGGCGTTGTGCGAGTGCGATCAGGTCGAGCACTTCCTCGCGACTGAAGTCCGCTAGATCGAGGAAACGATTCATAAGTCCTCCAACGCAGCGCGCAGGAGATCCACGTGCTCGGTTTTCAAGGTGTACGGCGGCAGCAGACGCAAGACCTGCGGGTCTGCGCTGGTGCCGGCGAGGATGTCTCGCGTCAATAGCGCAGCCTGAACATCTTTGGCTGCTCGATCGAGTCGCAGTCCGTGCAAGAAGCCCGCGCCTTGATGTCCAACTACCGGGCCCACCGTGCAAGTCTCGCGCAGATAGCGCGATACCTGTCGTACGTTCGCGAGAAGATCTTCGGTTTCGATGGCGTCGACCACGGCTTCGATCGCAGCGCAGGCCATAGGGCCACCGCCGAAGGTCGTGCCGAGACCTTCGAGCTTCAAAGATTCCGTCACGGGTGGTGACATCAGGAGCGCGCCGCAGGGAAACCCATTGCCGAGGGCTTTGGCGGTCGTAATCATGTCTGGCATCACGCGATACATGTTGGCGGCGAACGCCCAACCACTACGGCCGACACCGATTTGCACTTCGTCGAAGATCAGTTGCGCGCCCATCAGCGTGCAGCGTTGACGCAGGGCGTCGAGAAATTCAGCTCCCATGTCGAAGGCGCCGCCGACGCCTTGTACGGGCTCGACGATGACGGCAGCCGTATCACGCGTGACTAGTTTGCTGATGGCGTCGATGTCACCACGCGGTATGTAGGAAACTCCAAATGGCGTGCGCGGAAATTCGTACCATTTTTTGTCGGCGCCCCAAGTCACAGCGCCTGCTGCCGCCGTGCGACCGTGGAAGGCGCCTTCAACGGCCACGACATTGGTTCTCCGCGTCATCTTGAACGCCATACGCAGGGCATTTTCATTAGCCTCGGCGCCAGAGTTGACGAAGAACACGCTGTCGAAATGGCCGCCGGCGAACTTGGTGAGTTTGGTCGCAGCACGGACACGCACATCCATCGGCACGGCATTACTTTGGAAGTTGCACAGTTCCGCTTGCTTCGTAATGGCGCGCGTCCAACCGGGGTGCTTGTAGCCAAGCGCAGCGACTGCGTGCCCACCATATAGATCGAGAATGCGACGACCATCGCGCGTATGCAGCCAGACACCCTCGGCATCGACGACTTCGATGGGGTATTGCGCGAATACAGGCGCGAGATGATCGGCGGGGCTCATGGAATTTGTCCTTATCGAATCCGTCAGAAAAAGTTTAGGTCCAACCCGGTGCCACGGCAGTCAAGCCACTATGCTCGGGAAGGCCGAGCAAGCGATTCATCCACTGCACGGCGCCACCGGCGGCGCCTTTGTTGAGATTGTCGACCACACACATCACGGCGATCGTGCGACCGTTGCTGGTAGCCGACAGGTTGGCGTAGTTGCTCGCGACGACATCTTTGATACGCGGTGCCGACTCGAGCACTCTGACGAACGGTGAGTGTGCATAGAAAGCGCGCAACTTGTCGCGAAGTTCAGCCGTCGTGATGCCAACGCCCGGTGCCAGTGTTGCTTGCACCGTCACGTGAATGCCTCTGGCAATCGGACCTGAATGCGGCACGAATGCAAAATCGGCCTCGATACCACTCGCTGCTTTGGCACAAGCCGTGATTTCCGGAATGTGCCGATGCGAGAGCGCGTTGTATGAATACAGATCGCTATGACGGACCGGATGATGGGTGCCGTCGACTGGTTTTCTGCCTGATCCCGTGCTGCCGGTGATACCGCTAACGAAGAGCGTGGGCGAGACCAACTTCTCTGCGAGTAGCGGCACCGAGGCGAGCAGTGTGGCCGTCGCAAAGCATCCAGGATGTGCCACGTGTTTCGCAGGCTGCGAGCGAAGGTGTTCAGGTACTGCGCACACGAAATCTTTGATTCGCGCCGGCGCACCATGCTCGTGATGATAGACGGCGGCATAAGCCTCTGCCGTGCTGTAGCGATAATCCGCTGAAATATCGACCACTCGTGGCGCTGTTCCCGCTGTCTCGGCCGCCGTGAGTAAGCGATCGATCAAGGCGGCGCTCACGCCGTGCGGTGCTGCCGAGAACAAGGCGGATATCGGCAGCGTGCCGACTAGCGCCGTCATTTCGGCTTCTGAGCAGAATGTCAGCTTGCCAAGCGCCGGCGCGAGATGCGGGAACGCTTTGGCAACCGACTCGCCCGGTTGAGAGTCCGAGAGAATGCCGGCGATCTCGAGATCCGGATGTGCGACGAGCAAACGCAGCAGTTCACCCGCCACGTAACCCGTTCCACCCAAAATGAGCGCAGGCGTCTTCATCAGTTGGCTGCCGCCACTGGAAATCTTGCATCGAGACCGATCGCCGAGATCACGCAGTCACCAAGCGCCGCGCCATCGCTCAAGGCGTTATGAGCGGGCACTTTCATTTGCTCGCGGATGATTTCGACACCGACGGCATTATCGGTGGCTGGGCCCGTGACAGCGCAAGGCTCGATGCCGAAGCGCTCTCGCAACAGTTTCACGCCACCCCAGGCTGCGACCGGATCGTTGGCCGACAGCACGACACCCGTCAGCGCCTTGCGGATATCGTCGCACTCGAGAATCGAGTCGACACCGTACGTGCCGAGGATGCCATCGCCGAGTTCGAAGACGATGACATCCGGTTTCTTCGCCGAGATGTCGGTGATCATCGTGCGTGTAAGCGCAGGGCCTACCGCACGCGTGGTGGTGATAATGCCAAGGTCGGTAAAGATCATCGAGTTGCGGGCACCGGCATCTTCCATCGCCAGAATATCGCGACGCAGTGATACACCGGTTGCCTTGAAAACATCGACCGTAAGGCCTCTATGGCGCATGCGGCTGACCATTTGGCACGCAGCCGCTGTTTTGCCCGCTTCCATGCAAGTTCCCGCCAGCGCGACGACCGGCACGCCATGCGTCTCGAGCGGTGCGTTCAGATCGAGCTTGCGATAGCCCGCCCGCGCCGGCACACCGATACGTTCGCCGAGATAGGGGAAGGTGAGCACGACACCGAGCACTTTGCAGTCGAAGGGTTTGCCCTTGTCGGGATTGGCCGAGTCGCAGATTCCGAGTACGCCACCGATATTGAGCATCTGGATGACATCGCCGGCTTTGAGCGTTTCGGGCACGTGTCCCGAGAAACCGAACAGCGCCTTGCGATGACCGAGTGCACCCACGACGATATCGCCTTTGTTGACCTTGGCCATGCGGCCGCTCGTCAACTCGAGTGTGTTGTAGTTGGCTTTGCTCGAGAGGATTTCCACGACGACCACAATGCCCTCTTCGGAGGGCAGGTTTTCGGTGGCGATCCGTAGTTCGTGGCCAAGACCACAGGCTTGAGTGACTGAAGCCACCTTATCGACGACGATCGTTCGCATTTACTTTGACTCCCCTGCAGCCGCACCTTCGCCGGCTCGACGATGAAATACACCCGTGAGGCCGACGATGCGCGAAAAACCGAGCGCATCGGCCGCAGTCCATTCGCCCGTAGCCTCGCCATAGACGCCTTTTGAGGCCGCCATCAACGAGTAGGGCGAATCCACGCCCTCAATGAAGAGTGAACCCGGTCGGAACAGCACATTCACGACGCCCGTGACGCGTTCCTGCGACTGTAGGAAAAGCGCTTCGATATCGCGGCAGACCGGGTCGAGCAACTGACCTTCGTGCACCCAGTCGCCGTATGGGCCTGCCAACATTTCTTTGATGCGCTGCTGGCGACCCGTCAGTACCAGCTTTTCGAGTTCGCGGTGGGCATTGAGTAACACGTCCGCTGCCGGCGCTTCGAAGGCGACGCGGCCCTTGGTGCCGATGATGGTGTCACCCAAGTGAATGCCGCGACCGATACCGTAGGGGCCAGCTAGCTGTTCGAGGCGTTCGATGACTTCGACAGCCGTCATTTTTTGGCCGTCGATGCCGCAGGGCACGCCCTGCTCGAAATGAATTACATGGCGCGCTGGCGCCTTGGGCTGCGTGAAAGCGTCTTTCGAGAGCACCCAAGCGTCGTCCGGAATACTGCCTTGTGAGGTGAGTGTTTCCTTGCCGCCGATGCTGACACCCCATAGACCGCGGTTGATTGAATACGCCGCGCCATACGGAGGCACAGGCAGCCCGCGTGAAGTGAGGAAGTCGAGTTCCTCTTGGCGTTTGAAGTGCCGGTCGCGCACGGGCGCGATGACCTCGAGCTCTGGTGCGAGAGTGCGCAGCGCAACTTCGAATCGCACCTGATCATTGCCAGCTGCCGTGCAACCATGCGCGATGCTCCCGGTGCCAAGTTCGCGTGCCATGCGAGCGATAATCTGCGCCTGCATCACGCGCTCTGCGCCAACTGACAGCGGATAGAGCTGACCGCGACGCACGTTGCCCATGATCAAAAAACGCAGCACTTGCTGGAAGTAATCGGCGCGCGCATCGATCTGGTGATGTTCGGATGCACCGAGCGCTAAGGCGCGTTCGTGTAACGTTTTCGCCGCTGCGGCATCGATACCGCCCGTGTCGACCGTGACGGTAATGATCGGGCGTCGATATTCCTCCTTGAGCCAAGGAACGAGGAAAGAGGTGTCGAGGCCGCCCGAATAGGCGAGAACGATCGGTTGGGACATGGTGGATCCTTAAAGACGAAACAGGTTGCGCAGGCGTGCCACGAGCGTGGCTTGGGCTTCGCCGGAATCGGTGGCAATGAAGATGGTGTCATCGCCTGAAATGGTCCCGACGACTTCGGGCCAAGCTGCTTTATCGATGGCGATAGCGACGCTTTGGGCGGCGCCAATGGTGGTACGCAGTACCGTCAGGGCTGCGCCTGCCGTCGCCACACCCCGCACGAACTGGCGCAGGGTGTCGAAGTCATCGAGTGTGCGGGAAGATTCTTCTGACGGGGGCAGATAGCGCCCGCCGGCTTTCAGAACGCCGAGTTCCCGCAGATCGCGACTGACGGAAGACTGGGTGACATCGTGACCCGCCTCCCGCAGCAGACGCACGAGCTCGTCCTGCTTGCGCACGCGCGCACCGCGCAGAATGCGCAGGATGGCCTCGCGGCGGTGCGGATGATGGGGGTCGGCATGCATAAAATTTCATGAATCATGAATAAAAATGCACGGACTGTCAATAGCGGCGGTTAGCTTTCCAGGGCGGCGATCCGCTCCACCATCGGCGGGTGGGAGTAGTGGAAGCGCACATAGACCGGGTCCGGGGTCAGGGTGACGGCATTGTCCTCGGTCAGTTTGACGAGGGCCTGGACGAGGGCGGGGGCACTCGCCTGCTGCTTGGCGTATGCATCAGCCTCGAACTCATGCCGCCTCGAGGCTGCGCTCCATAGCGGCTCGATCAGGGGCGAGACGGTCGGAATGACGAGCAGGAACAGCAAGATGGCGAGCGCGTCGTTCGGCAGCGCGGCATTCGGGGTGACGCCGAGGCCGACGAAGAAGGCCGGCTGCATCGACAACCACCCCAAGGCGGCAAAGCCAGCGAGTGTCATCGCGAAAATCGAGATCAGGCTCTTGCGCAAATGGCGATGATGGAAGTGCCCGAGTTCGTGGGCGAGCACCGCCTCGAGCTCGTCATGGGAGAGTCGCGCGAGCAGAGTGTCGTAGAACACGACGCGCTTGGCCTTACCGAGCCCCGTGAAGTAGGCGTTCGATTCGGCGGAACGCTTGCTGCCGTCCATCACGAAAAGGCCTTCGGCTGCGAATCCGCAGCGCTGCATCAGGGCCTGCACG
>CAIVYV010000101.1 GCA_903910215.1 uncultured Pseudomonadota bacterium | reverse complement strand
GCGTTGGCTCGCGAATAGTTGGCAAGGCTCTTTCCCGGCGCTCGATACCGCAGACGATGGTTACGGCGGTGTCGCCTCTGTGGCGTGCTTTGCCCCTAACGAGGCAGGCTTGTACGACATGGTCGGTAATGTCTGGGAATGGACTTCGGACTGGTATTCCCCGCTCGTGGCACCCGCGAGTTTCGAGCAGTCGCGCGCGGCAGATCCCGAGGGTTTGGGCAAGCGGGTCATTAAAGGTGGCTCGCATTTGTGTTCGAGTGATTTTTGCGCGCGATACCGAACCGGCTCGAGACAAGCTGCCGACATCGTGCTTGGCACTTCGCACATCGGCTTCAGAACAGTCAAAGAAATCAAGGGAAATGCATCATGAGCATGGCATCTCGTCGCTCCTTGTTGAGGTATCTCGGAGCAGCAGCCGGTTTGAGTGTACTCGGCAGTGCTTCGTCGTTTGCCAATGTGCCTGCTGCAGTCGGTGAGCGCGGTTATGCCAAGGGGCCCTATGGGCTCGTGCACTACCACGATACCCAGACAGGTGCGGGGGTGCCGATGGTGTTACTGCATCAGGCACCCATGTCGCATCGGCAGTTCAATTCCGTTTATGGTTTGCTGAGTGCGCGCGGTGTTCGCGCGATCGGAATCGACACCCCGGGTTTCGGCATGTCGGACCCGACACCATTCGTTCCGCAGGTGTCCGATTGGGCGAGTTCCGTCATTGCTGTGCTCGACCATTTGAAGATCCCGCGAGCAGACATGGTCGGGCACCACACGGGCTCGTTGATCGCCACTGAAGTGTCACTGCAGTTTCCGAAGCGGGTGCGCAAGGTCGTGTTGAACGGGCCGTTTCCGATCAACGAGAGCGAGCGCAAACTGTTTCTCGATGATCTGCAGAAAAGCGAAGTCGACTTCGAGTATCGAGCCGACGGTGGTCATTTGGCGGAGAGCTTCGTCAAGCGCAGTCAATTCTTCGGTCCCGGCGCCGATCCGCGCCATATCACCCGGATGCAGGTAGAGAAGTTTCAGGGGTTCGGCCCGTTCTGGTATGGCCATAACGCAGCGTATCGTTACGATCATGCGAGCACTTTGCGGCGCATGACGCACCCCGCGTTGATTCTCACCAACACCGGGGATATGGCCTATCCGATGGCGCAGCGCGCGCGTCAGCTGCGTCCTGATATGGACTACGTGGAGCTGCTAGGGGGCAACGTCGATATCGTCGATCAAGCGCCAGAGGCTTGGGTCGAAGCAGTCGTGGCGTTTACGCGGCGAGACTGACGACGACTCGGTTGTCCGAGCCGATGTCCGAGATATCCAGTTTCACGCCGAGCACTGCTGCATAGCCCTCGATGCGCGGCTTCAACCACTGACGATGGACTTCGTCGTCGGTCAAGTCGAACTGACCGATGCGCCGTGAGATAGCAAGCACTTTGCTGAACGGAAAGGTGAAGCTGCGCTTGCCGGGTTCGCTTTTGAGATCCAGGCAAAGTTGATACAAGCAGGTCGTGCGATCAAAGATGCCGGCCAGCGCGATCTCTTTTTCGCCGGTTTTCTCGATCATGCCCTTGAGGCGTTGCAACATCGGTTGCATGGTTTGGATGTCGTGCGCCACGTAATCGGACATCACGCCGGCATTTTTGGCAAATTGAACCGAGGTCAAATGCATCTTGACCAAGGCATCGTTCATGTCGTGCTGGTACGGTGTCGTATCTTTTAGCGTACGAATCGCCATCGAGACAGCATCGCCCAACAGCTTCTCACGTCCTTCGAAACCGCTCGACGTAGCGAGCATGGCCGCCATGCTCTGGGGGGCGCCCCCGCCAGCCAGCATGGCTTTGACCCAAGGCGGCGGACCTCCGCCCGAACCTGGCGCAGCGCTTGCTCCTGCGCTCGCCATCATTTTTTTCATCAACCAGCTGATGAGGCGGCTCTTGAGAGTTTTACGAGGGGGTTGCGACATCACGACATCTCCTTAGCGTGGCCCGAGTCGTAGAGCAGTTCGAATTCTTCGATCCAGAAAGGCATGTCTGTTGAAACCGCCAAACCAAACGGCGCCAGGTGGCCGTTCCAGTACTGCGTGTGCAAGGGAACCCAGACGGCGGGGTCTCGCACTGGCGAGCCATCGATCACCGTGTGTTCGGCGCGGACGGCTCCGAAAACGGCACTATCGACTCGTGTGATGCGAACCAGCAAGGTCGGCGTGCCATCCATGTCGACTAAAACCAAAAGGTTGCCGACGGCAGGAGTCGGCGTGCCGGTTCGCTCGACGATCCACGGCAGCGTGAAGGTTCCCCGTTTATCGCCGATGCGGATCAGTTGAAAGATGGCCCGCGTGCTGTCCTGATCGAGCCCGATCCATCGTGGTTCCAGCGAGACGCCGTCGAGATCCAGTGAAGGCTTAGCAGCTTTGGCCGCCACGCGGAAAGCTTCGAGTGTCGCGGCGGACGGCGCAACGGCAGGTGATGGAAGATAGTTTGACATCGGCGTCACTGTAGCCGCTAAACTTGGCGCGGCCAACGGGAGTTCATATGGTTTGTCCGAAGGGTAAAACATGGGCTTGGGTTTTGATGTGCGCGCTGCCGAGTGCATGGGCTGGCCCGCAATATCAGCCGACTCGTCACGAACTCGAGTCGGTCATGGCGGACTTGATCGCTTGGCTGCCCGGGGCGTGGGACTCCTATCCGCAGGTGCATTATCAGAAGCGGTACGTCATGCCCGTGGAGGGCGAACACCCCCATTGGCACCATGTGTTTGCACGTATCGACGCGCCGCAGCTCGGCGAAGTCGTCTTCTACGGCCAGATCAATCCCGGCGGTCGCGATCAACCGCTGATGCATCGCAGTCAAATTCTCTACAAGGTTTGGATCGACGAGAAACGCGGCGTCGTCGTTATCAACGGCCAAGGCCCCGCCGATCCGGATCGTTTCATCAACCTGCACGAGCGGCCGGAGTTATGGAGCGAGGTGCGGATGCGCGATGAGAAGAGTTTGCAGTGCGACTTCCTTTGGCGACGTAGCGGCGAACAGGTCGTCGGCATTTTGGATGGGAAGAGCGACGATCGGCGTCGTGGCGGCCCTGGCACCTGCACCTACACTGTCAAGGGTACGGACGTCGAATTCTTTGCTGATGCTGAATGGGTGCTAGGGCCAGAGATTCTTTGGGACTACGACATCAATACGATGGGTGGTCATCAATTTGTCGGGCGGGCTGATCGTACCCACATCAAGCAGTATCGTGCCCGCGGCTATCAATGTCGCGTTAAAGATGTAAACGGCGTCCGTCAGTGGCATGCGCACGATCGTGGCGCGACGCTTGTCGTCACCTCAGATGGCAAGCAAGCGCGGCGTCTCATGTTGTTGCGCGCACCCTTGCCTGACGCGACGGGCGTCGGCATGCACGACGCCTTGCGAGTGGCATTACTGCCGCTCGATTCCGAGCAGCCGATTCACGAGGTGAGTGCAGCGCCGATCGCTCCGAGCACGCAGATGCAACACGCCGGCGTGCAGGTGAGTTGCGAGCTGGTCAAAGACCTGCCGCGCATGCACTTGAAGTAGGTCAGTCGAGACGACGTTGAATCACCGGCTGCAGCAAGAGCGTAGCCAAGATCACGACCACTCCCACATAGAAAGAGATTGTTAATTCCCGGTGCTCGCCAAATAGCAGTGCAGCTAGCACGATAGCGTAGACGGGTTCTAAATTGAGCGTGAGTTGTGTGGTGAAGGCGCTGATGTGATGCAGTGCAGACAACCACAACAAAAACGGCAGTAGCGTACAGAACAAAGCGAGTACCAACAGCCAGCCAAAGTCGGTAGCTGAGGGTGGCGCGGCGAACCACTGCTCTGCCGATACAAAAAATGCAACGATGATCAGTAGCATCGTTCCGGCGATCATTTCGATGAAGGTGATCGATGCGGTATCGGCATCGCTGACGAATTTTTTGCTGAGCACGGCGAACGTCGCAGTCAGCACGGCTGAAATCACGCCGACGAGCACGCCGAGCTGCATATCGAGCGGCACGCCACCGATGAGCAGCACGACGCCCGGGATGGCGAGCACACCGAGTGCGAGTTCGCTGAGCTTATGTCGTCGTCGAAAGACGAGCGGTTCGATGATCGCGGCACTCACGGAGCCGAGTGCGAGGCAGGCCACGGCGACGGAGGCATTAGCGAGTTTGATGGCGCCGTAAAAACTCAGCCAGTGCAGGGCGATGACGCAGCCGAGCGCGGCATATGTGCGTTGCAAGGGAGCTGGCATGGCCTTTAGACCGCGCCATACGCGCGGCCAAAGTGCCAAGCAACCGATGACGATCAGCATGCGCCAGATGACGAGCGCCATGGCTGGCAGCGTGATGATTTTGCCGAGGATGGCGGTGAAGCCCCACAGCAGCACGCAGGCGTGCAATTGCCACAAGGCCCGTCGGTGATCGGCCGTGCTCATGCTGATCGATCGGTGCCCGCGCGATCAGCGCTCGGTGCCGGCCGGCTTGCCCAAGATCTTGTTGAGCTCGATGAAGTTGCCGTCGGCATCCCAGACTGCGCTGAAGAGTACCGGGATCGTGCTGCCACCCGCGCCCGGGTAGTCGATGCGTTTCGGCGCTTCGGCGACAGTGACGTGCGTTGTCGTGCGAATACGCTCGAAGCGGGTCTCGAGGTCTTGCAGGTTGAACACCAAGATCAAACCGCCGGGTTGCGCCTTGCGGAAAATGGGCTCCGGAGTCGGCTCGGTCAGGTTGAGTCGCTGCATCAAGCCGAGCACGCCGATGAAGTCATCATTCGCACGCAGCAGAACGAGGCGGGTCGTGCCGCCGATGACCTGGTCGTAGATGACCTTTAGTCCAAGCGCATCACGGTAGAGCGGCAACGAGCGGTCGATATCGCGGACGACGAGGGTGGTTCGGCGCAGATCGATGGGTATGCGCTCGCCCTCAGGCACGGGCGCGGCGGTCGCCCGAGGCGACAAGCACAGCAGCCCCAGCAACATCATTAGGGGTAACCCGTTGATTCGGAGGAACTTATTCATGTTGTTCAGGTCTGCTCAGCGGCTGGGGCTTGATCCCTCTGGCGACGACGATACACTGCCCAACCTCGTTTCGAAACGACTCCCCGGAAAGCGTCCCTTGGTACGACGACACGCCAAATTCGGTCTCGTCATTGCGGCCTCGCTGTGTGCGATGTTGGCTGTGCCGACGCGCGCCGACGATGCTCCGTCGACGCTCGACCAAACGGTGTCGGAGATCATGTCCCGCGGTGTAGTCGATCGTGCGATGACGTATATCGGTGTGCCTTACCGATTGGGTGGCAACGACCCCAAGGTAGGTTTCGACTGCAGCGGTTTCGTCACCTACGTGTACCGCAATACCTTGGGTCTCGTATTGCCGCGCACGGCGCGTCAGTTGGCAACCGTGGGTGTCGGGATTGCCCGTGAAGAATTGCAGCCAGGCGATTTGGTGTTCTTCAACACCCGAGGCTCACCGAACTCTCACGTCGGCATTTATTTGGGCAATTCCAAATTCGTCCACGCGCCGAGAACACGCACTTTGGTACGCATCGATAGCCTCGATGATCCGGCCTATGGGCGTCGCTATGACGGCGCGCGTCGGATCCTCTCGTCGACGGTCTCTTAACCAGATCAAATTTTCAGATAGCGCGAGGGATGGGAGTGCGCCGGGTGATCAACCCAGCCGCCGACCCGTTTTGCGACCAGCCGATTCGAGACGCCTGCCCACAGCGGCAGCAACGGCACATCCTGTAACAGCAATCGCTCGGC
>CAIVYV010000100.1 GCA_903910215.1 uncultured Pseudomonadota bacterium | reverse complement strand
CGTTCTACCAAGCCTTTCGCGCCTCGAAACTGCCAACTCTGGTAACCGCTGCTGGTTTCGCACCCAGCGATTACCTGCAGGCGGTAGTGCCATCGTGGAACGCATTGGGCGAGACGCGCTGGTTAGAGGCCATCTCGCAAGCGCATGCGGTCAACTCCGACAAGACGGGTAGATTGACCACCGGCATCCGCTGGTTTTTCTTTGGCGCTCGAAAGTGAGTGCCAGCCTGAACCGCCTTGCGGGCTTCACGATCACGGCAACCGATCCTGCCACTGCAGCGAGTCACTATGTCGCGCATCTAGGATATGTCGTTTGCGATCAGGGCATCATCACGCCCGTGAAGGCCGAGCAATGGCGCACACCGAATATGACCGGTCGTCATTACGTTGAACTTCACGTTCCAGCATCGACCGGGCCCGGTTGTTTCGTACGTTTCGTCGAGCAAGCACCGTTCCCCGGGATGCCGCTACTCGGGCATGGCTGGAATGCGATGGAAGTGCTTTGCCAAAACCCGTACGAGCTCGCCAAGGATTTCGCAGGCAGTCCGTTCAGGGTTGTCATTCCACCGAGGCCGCTGCCCTTCGATCCGGACCTGCATGCCATGCAGGTAATCGGTCCGGCGGGCGAGCTGATCTACTTCACGTCCCTGCCGACCCACAAAGCCTTGCTCGACCTTCGTCCGGCAGAGCAACGAGTCGATGAGCCTTTCATTGCGATCCTAGGTGGCCCCAACATCGAAGCTATGCTCGGCTTTTATCGAACACGACTTTTGACTACGACGCTGCCGCCGGCGCCGGTCAACGTGCGCATCATCAACGACGAGTTTGCGCTCGGCGACGACGCACGCGTGCCGCTTGGCATCGTCAAGCTGCCGAGATTTCACTTGATCGAAGTAGACGAACATCCGAGCGCATCGCAGCCACGTCCCCGTCGCGAAGGCGAGTTGCCGCCGGGCATCGCCATGGTCAGCTTCGACGTCGGAAGAACTCGGTCTCCCGAACGAGTTCAGGTCGTGCTCGGTGCCGCCGGTGAATGGCTCGAGTTGCCAGCACCGAATTGACCGAAGCCGACCGAACACGGCACATCCGCCACGAGCCGCGAGTCGAGGAACTCCCACCACTCGCCCTGACTCACGCGGGTACGCTCCCAGTCAGTGTCTTTCTTCAACGTTGCGAGGCCAGCTCGATACCGCCCGTAGTCGGCCTCGGACTCGAAAGCGGCCCAACACTCCAGTGTGTAGATCTCACCAATGACGGTGATGAACCAGCGCACGCCCCGCACCATCGGCAGGTCCCGGTAGAACCAGCTTTCGCGCTGCTCCAGCCACTTCCAGAAACCGGGCATATCTTGTTGGGCTCGAGGACTGAGGCGCATCCGGTAGACGAGATAAATCATCGCTGCTCCGTGTTTAGGCGGTGAATCACGATCGCTCAAGTAGGCATGAGTCTACCAGCGCGTTACAGTGACGCTCATTGGCATTGGGGGGATCAGCCATGACCGAGCACCGTTTCGATGGTTGGCGAATCGTGTTGGCCGCGACCGTGGGTCTCGCCTGTGGCATCGCCACGCTCGGCGCTTCCACGTTCAGCATCTTTGTTGGCCCGATCCGACTGGAAACCGGTTGGTCACAGAGCGCCGCCTTTGCCGCACTCATCGCGGTCACATTCACGGCTGCCTTGATGTCACCGCTGATGGGCGCCATCGTCGATCGCTTCGGTGCCAAGCGAGTGATTCTCGTCGGCTTTGTCTGCGAGATCGCCATCTTCGCCTCGTTTGCACTGCAAGGGCCCGATATTTGGAGTTTTTACCTTCGCTACTTCCTGCTGTCGGCATTCGCGCTCGGTACGACGCACGTAGCGTTCGCAAGAGTCATCACACTGTGGTTCGATCGTCGCCGCGGCCTTGCGCTTGGCATTGCTCTATCTGGAGTGGGTATCGGCGGTTTCATTTGGCCGTTGTTCGTGCAGGCGATGATCGAAGCCCATGGCTGGCGAATGGCCTACGTGCTGCTCGCAGTCGCCATCGGCGTCATCGCATTACCCACCATCGCTTGGCTACTGCGCGACGATCCCGCGAGTCTCGGCCAACGACCCGACGGTGATATCGACGACTCACGCGACTCGGCAATCGCTCAGCCGGTCACTGGAATCACGCTCGGTGCAGCAGTTCGATCCCGAACCTTCTGGACCATTCTGCTGACGTTTTTCGTCATCGGCTTCGCCATTCAAAGCGCACTGATGCACCTCGTGCCGCTGCTCACGAGTCGCGGCATATCACCGATGGCCGCAGCCATGGCGCAGTCGATGATGTTCCTCGCTGTCACGACCGGACGACTCGTCACCGGTTGGTTGATGGATCGGTTTTTCGCACCGCATGTTGCGCTGGCATTTTTACTAGCACCCATCGCTGGGCTAGCCATGCTCGCGATGGACATTCCTGATGGGCTCGCCGTCGTCGCAGCGCTGATGATCGGCCTCGCCGTCGGCGCCGAGGTCGACGTCTTGGCCTATCTCAATAGCCGATACTTCGGCATGCTGCACTTCTCGAGAATCTACGGCAGCTTCTACGGAATTTATTCTTTGAGTGGTGGTGTCGGGCCACTTGCTACAGCCATGATCGTCGAGCGCGGGGGCTACTCTGCCGCCATGTTCACTCTTTGTGGCCTATTGGTGATCGGCTGTTTTGCATTGCTGAGTTTTCCGCCCTTCCCCGCTACATCAACGCCGACGAAGGCGTAAGCCCAAGTCAGTGAGATGCGCGACCAGCGACAGCCCCAGCCAGAACGCAATCTCGGCGCTCGATGCATCCACCACAGCGGCACGCACCGCCAGCATCAAGCACGCGCCTGAAGTGAAACTGCCGACGAGTTGATGCCAGGGAAGACCCACTGCATGGCGTCGCCAAAGCCAGTTGAGAAAGAGCCCCTCGAGAATCACGAGGATCACGATCCACTCGAACAAGCGGCCGCTCTCGATCGCAGCGACCAGAAAATCCGGCAGCATGGATTTCAGCCGGGCGCGAGGCCGAGCAGTTGGGCCACATCCTTGAACAAGACGCGCAGGTGCGCCATCGGACTGCGACGCACCAATTCCTTGCGCATGTAGGCTTCCCAGGTGAGCCGCTGCACGTCGGGATCGCGGCACATCTTCACGAACTGCTCGCGGCGTCGATCATTGGTATACCAGAAACGCTGCAGCAGACCGAGCACCCAAAATACCCGCCCGTGCGCAGCCAAAAATTCCTTGCGTGCTTTGCGCAGTGCATGTGCATTGCGTGTCGACAAGAATTGATCTATGGCTTTGGCGCACATGCGCCCGCACGCCATCGCGTAATAAATGCCCTCGCCCGATGCGGGTGCAACGACACCAGCGGCATCGCCGGTCACGAGGACATCTCGCCCGTTATCCCAGCGACGCATCGGCTTCAACGGTATGGGCGCGCCCTCGCGGCGCACGATCTCGGCATCATCGAGCCCAGCGACACGCCGCAGATCACCAACGGCATTCCTGATCGAAAAACCCTTGATGGCGGTACCCGCGCCCGCACTGATCGTGGATCCGTGCGGGAACACCCAGGCGTAAAAGTCAGGCGATAACTTACCGTCGTAATAGACATCACAACGACTGGGATCAATCGATGCTTTGGGCGTGCGGAGAATTTCATGATACGCGTAGACGAATGGAACCTCGTCCGCACCGCTGATCGATTGCCTCGCAACCTCGGATCGCGCGCCATCGGCGCCGAGGATCACCCGCGCCCGCACGGAAATATCGGCACCGCCAGCTTTGGGCTCGATGATGACGATGGCATCGCCATCCTCATCACGCTCGATGCGACGAAACGTTCCCGACAGACGCGTCGCTCCGTGACGAGCCGCTCGCTCGCGCAACCATTCATCAAACGGTTCGCGATCGACCATGCCGACATAGCCACCGTCGATCGGCATGTCGACGCACTGCGCCGTAGGCGAAATCATGCGTGCCGAATGGATCCGAGCGACTAGCAATTCGTTGGGGATGTCGAATTCTTCGACTAGTTTCGGTGGAATCGCCCCACCGCAGGGCTTGATTCGGCCTGCGCGATCGACCAGCAAAACCCGCCATCCGGCGCGCGCCAAATCGTCGGCTGCGGTTGCACCCGAGGGACCACCGCCAATCACTACGGCATCGAATTCATCCATGGGTCACCCCCGACCTGCTTCGGTCACGTAGACGGCTGAGCGCTCTTGCAGATCGACCTCGACGAGTCCGGCCGTATCCTCGCGACTCAAACGCACGGCAAACACCGTCGCCCACACAAACAAAGCCGCTTCGCCGACGAAGACCACCGCATAAGCGAGCGGCACCGACTCGAACGCCCAGCGCGCAAGATCAACGAGACCCGTGGCGGCCAACCCGCCGACGGCAAACGCCATCGCCTGCGCCGCACCCCATAAACCCATACGGGTGCCCTCGCGGCTCTCGCGGCCGCGACCCACCAAGCCCATCATGGTGCCGATCGCCGCGACCGCATAAGCGCCATTGGCGAGACCCAACAGGAAGACCGTGGGATGCAACGGCCAGGCAGGCCCCACAAATCCGGATACCGCGAGAGTCAGCAACATACTCGCGGAAGCGATACAGCCGCCGATCGTCCACAGACGCAAACGCCCGACCTTGGCTTTCGCACCGACCGTACAAACGAACGCCACGAGGATCATTCCGATCAGCGTGCCCGAGCTCATCAAACCCGACAGGCGCGTCGACTCCGCGGGTGACAAACCAAAGACGGCACCAGCGAAAGGTTCGAGAATCAAATCCTGTGCGCTGTACGCCAACATCGAGATGAAAACGAAGCTCGTCAGTCGCCGCGAGTGTGATTCACGCCAAACGGCGCGCAAGGCCTCACGAAAGCCCGTGTCATCACGACGCAGCGGCGCCATGCCAGGTATGGGTCGTGCAACGGATGACTCGATACCACGGGTTGCGATCACAGTGACCAGAAAAGCCGCTGCCGCCACGACCGCCGTCATTTCGACCAAGCGAGTCAAAGAAAACGGCTCGAGCATCTTGGCTGCCAAAATCGTGGTGACGATGAAACCGACGATCATCATGACCCAGGTAACCGTCGCGGCTGCGGCAAGGCGCGTCTGCGCGACACTCTTCGAGAGTAAGACCAACAGCGCCGTACCGCAGGCACCGACGCCACCACCGATCACGAGAAACGCGACCACAGCGAGTGCAAGGCCGGCCCAGAACTGAGTTGCCATCATCGCCGTGGCGAGCGAGGCCATGACTGCACCAAGGCCGAGCACACCCATGCCACCGATGATCCACGGCGTACGGCGTCCGCCGATATCCGAGCTGTAGCCGAGTCGCGGCCTGAGAATCTGCACGAAATAATGCAGCGCTACGAGAGCACCGGGGATCATCGCAGGCAGCGCTAACTCGACGACGAGCACACGATTCAGTGTCGAAGTCGTGATGACGACGATGGCGCCGATGGCAGCCTGCACGAGGCCTAATCTGAAGATACCGAACCAACCCAGCGGCTGAGGATTCATGGCAAGTCACCCAGAGCGAAAGCGCTGACCATCATCCCGGCGACATACAGCGGTACACCGAGCGCGTTGTACCAAACGTCGAGTTCAGCCGGTCGTTGCAGCAAGCGCCGCATCATCAACATCTGGCCGATGAGCAAGATGGTGATCAATGCGGCTTGCCGTGGCAGCGCCCAAAGAAAAAGCAAGGCGATGACGGCAACCTGTGCCGCAATCATCACGACACAGGCAACTCGGGCGGCGACATCGACCCCAAGACGAACCGGTAGCGAACCGACCCCCATGCGTCGGTCGCCCTGCACCGACTTGAAATCATTGAGCGTCATGATGCCGTGCGCACCCACGCTGTAGAGCAGCGCGATCGCCACGATCTCGATTCGCGGCACAGTGCCGGTCATCACCACGACGGCCGTCAACCACGGCACGCCTTCGTAACACAGCGCAACGGCGGAGTTGCCCCACCACCCGTTCTTCTTTAAGCGGAACGGCGGTGCGCTATAGGCCCACGCGAGCGCCATGCCGAGCAAAGACGCGGCAAATACCCACGGACCTAATTGGTATGCGACGAACAGGGACACGCCAGTCCAGAAGATGGCGATGTAAAGGCCCCAGAAGCCCGGCAAACGACCTGAAGGAATGGGGCGACGCGGTTCGTTGATGGCATCCACGTGCCGATCGAACCAGTCGTTGACGGCTTGGCTCGTGCCGCAGATGAGCGGCCCGGCTAGAAACACACCGGCAGCGATCAGACCCCAGCGGCCCTCGGCTGAAACGCCCGAGGCCACGATGCCGCACAGGAAGGCCCACATGGGTGGGAACCAGGTAACCGGTTTGAGCAACTCCAGCATGGCCGAGCTCGCGGGAATCCGCAGAGTCCAAACGCTACTTGCCGGACGTGCCATGGCTGAAACATAGCCATGACACTATAGAGTGTCAATCTGTATTTACACCGAACTCATCGAGGTCACCGAGTCCGTAGCGACGCAATTTCACATAGAGACTCTGCCGCGAGAGACCGAGCATCTCCGCCGCAGATGCGCGGTTGTCCGCAGTCAGCTCCAAGGCCGCTTCGATGCAGAGTCGCTCGATGACATCCGTCGTCTCGCGGACCAGATCTTTCAGTGATACGCGACCGACCAACTCCGTGAGTTGCTCGACCGAACG
>CAIVYV010000099.1 GCA_903910215.1 uncultured Pseudomonadota bacterium | reverse complement strand
CCCAAACGAACACTGCGCAGTACAGGATGCTGCGTGTCACGACGCCCATCCAAACGTAGATCGCCGTCGCGAGCATCACGGTGATGAGCGCCCACTCGTCCATGCTGAGTCCGAACGGGTACCAGCTACGGTCGTAGAACAGCGTTGCGAAGTTCACGAGCGTTGCCGTGCTGATCCAGCCGAAATAGACAGCGAAGACACCATCAATGACGAAGAACTCGCTCCAGGTGGACGTTGGCATCTGCCGCAAGCGCCAGAAGATCACGATGAGCGAGCCGAGCACGAGCAGCATCAACGCCACGCTCAACGGTACTTGTCGGTAATGCCAGGCAAAGATCCAGCCGGCGTTACCGAGCGCGTTAAACAGGTAAGGCGTAATGAGCGGCGCGATTCGCGCTCGGGTCCGAGGTGCCCCGCGCAGAGCCGCAAAACTGAAGGCCAATAAACCGAGGTAGATCACCGACCAGATGCTGAACACCCAACCTGGCGGGGTGAAGCCGGTTGGATACAGTGCCGATAACTCCCCGGTATTGAGGCCGTTGATTGGCACGATATTGGCGGCCGCGTTGACCGCCAAGACGATGACGGTCGCCAGCAGAGGCAGTATGGTTCGTCCCATGAAGACGTCTCCCCTATCTTCCGGTCCCAAAAACCTGGCCCTGATCATACTCGCTCCGCTGCTGATGCTGTCAGGTTGTGTGGCAACCCTCGAAAAGCCGCGTATCGATACCCGCTATCAGAGCCTGAATCACGAAAGCCGTGCACGTTTCATCGTGCTGCACTACACGGACCTCAATTTCCGCGACTCGCTAGAGGTGCTGACTCGGGGAAGGGTCAGCAGCCACTATCTCATCGACGTCAAACCACCCACGATCTATCGGTTGGTCGACGAAAGCCGCCTCGCTTGGCACGCCGGGCGTAGCAGCTGGCTCGGCCAAACCGAGCTCAACGCGAGCTCGATCGGCATCGAGATCGTCAATGGTGGGCACTCGGGGGACCGCTACGGCAGCTATGAACCGTTCCCCGATCAGCAAATCGATGCCGTCATCAAACTGGTCCGGGATATCGCAAAACGGCATTCGGTTGCACCGCATCGCATCGTGGGGCACAGCGACATCGCACCACAGCGCAAGTCCGATCCAGGCCCGCTCTTTCCTTGGAAGCGCTTTGCCGATGCCGGGTTGATTCCCTGGCCCAACGCCGAGCTCGTCTCAAGCAGTCGTCAGCGCTTTGATTCGGCGCTACCCGATGTCGCGTGGTTCCAAACGGAACTGGAAAAACATGGCTTCGTCGTACCACGTCATGGAATGCTCGATGACGAAACTCGTAACGTCATCTCCGCGTTCCAGATGAAGTATCGACCCGCGATTTATGACGGCAACCCGGATGCCGAGACGGCAGCCCTCCTCGAGACGGTGAACCGTCCCGAGGGTTTGCTGATTCAACGCGAGGGACGCTGGCAGCGTTACCGATAAGTCGTTACGGAATCGCGTCGAAGTTCGGCACTGCGGTGGGAGTTCCCGTGCCCGCTGCGGCAATCGCCGAGTTGGCGAAATGTTTGGTGGTGTTGTCGCCCCAAACATAGGTCGTGCCATCCGCAACGATCGCAACCGAGAACGAACGCCCACCCGAATCGAGAGCAATGACGTTGCTCAACACATTCACGGCGCCAAAGATTTTGCGAGCCGTTGTACCACCATCACCGAGCGACCCGCTCTCATTGGCACCTGCCGAGCTGACGAGCCCATTCACGCCCAGCAGCAAAGCCGTTCGGTCGCCGGCCGCCGCATCTGTCACCGATCGTGCAACGGCGGTTGGCACACCGATATCGGTGCTGATCGCATCACCGAGGCCAAGCTGTCCATCACTGGCCTCACCGAAGCTGTAGATCGCACGGCGTGAAGAAATCGCGAACGACTGATTACCACCCGCGCGAACTCGCGCGATGCCGGTCAAACCGGTCGGCACAGGCACACGACTCGCCTTGAACGATCCGTCACCCAATTGGCCCGAGCCGTTCGCACCCCAAGCCCAGACGGAGCCATCGCGCTTCAACGCGAGCACGTGCTCAGAGCCTGCCGCGACCTCGATTACGTCGGTGAGATCTTTGACGCGAACCGGAACGGACTGCGCAATGCGCGCATCGTCACCCAACTGACCTATCGTATTGGCGCCCCAGGTGAACACTCGACCATCATCGAGTACCGCAACCGAGAAGAGACGCCCCGCTGCGATCGCAACAGCAGGCCGATCCAGCGCCACTTTGGTCGGAGTGGACCGCGTAGTGACATCACCAAGACCAAGCTGGCCTGAATCATTCAGGCCCCAAGTGACGACGCTACCATCATCGAGCAACGCCATCGCATGAAAGCCGCCGGCGGCGACGGCTTTGGCGCTACGCCCCGCAGGCAGTTTGACCGTTGCAATCGTGTCGGTGGCTTCGCCGGCCGTGCCATCGCCACGTTGACCGTCAACCGCATGACCCCAACTCGCGATGCTGCCATTACTACGACGTACTAAGACGAATCCGCCGGTGATCAAACCAGTATCGGAGACGGCAACATCCGCCGCCGCTTTGGGCAACGCAGCAACGTCACCTGCAATTACGGTGACGGTCGCATTGG
>CAIVYV010000098.1 GCA_903910215.1 uncultured Pseudomonadota bacterium | reverse complement strand
GGCCAAAACTCGGCGAACCGGAATACTCGAGCTTCATCACCCGGCTCACCTCAGCCAAACCCGACGTGTTGTTCTCCTACTTGTGGGGCGCCGATTTAGTGGGATTTACGAGGCAGGCGAAGCCCTACGGTCTGTTCGACCGAATGAAGGTTGGCACCCTGCTCTTCATGGACGACCTGAAGGCGCTTGGCCCGGACATGCCTAACGGCGTCTACGGGCAGATGCGCGCGCCCTTCTTCGCCATTCAAGGCGACGCCATCACACGATTCACCGAGCGCTACCGCGCACGCTTCAACGACTGGCCCGCCGACTGGGCGATCATGGCCTACGAGTCGATGCTGGTCTACGCCGCTGCGATCCGCAAGGCTGGCACAGTGGAAGCGCAGGCACTGACTAAATCGCTCGAAACCACGGAATTTGACCTGCTTCGAGGGAAGGTCTCATTTCGCACGATCGATCATCAGGGCGACGTTCCGTCATTCATCGGCCGCACGACCAGCGATTCACGCTATCCATTCAAGATCCTGGCCGATGTCGTTCGCGTGCCCGCCCAAAAAATCTGGCCAAGCGAGGCCGAGGTACAGGCTTCGCGCAAGACCTGAGTGGCTTGTGTAAGTCACGGCCGCCCGAGCAGCGCGAGCAGGGCCCTCTTTAGGGACTACTCGCGCTGCGACGTGGCTGCCTGCCTACGACAGTCTGTTATTGAGGCCCCATGATCGAACAGATTCTGGTGCAGATCTTGAGCGGGATCAGCCGCGGCATGCTGCTTTTCGTCGTTGCAGCTGGGCTTACGCTGATCTTCGGTACGATGCGGATTGCCAACTTCGCCCACGGCTCTTTTTACATGCTCGCCGCATACGTCACGTATAGCGTGACGCGGTGGGTTGGCGATCGCAACTGGGGACTAGCAGCTGCGCTAATCATCGCTCCGCTGGTTGTCGCGGGCGTGGGTGCACTGATCGAGTCGCAGCTTCTGCGACGCATCTCGACGCGCCCGCATCAGTACCAACTGATTCTCACCTATGCACTGACGCTGATCATCGCCGATGCGATCAAGCTACTGTGGGGACGAGACACCTACACCGTACCTCGACCTGACGGACTCGATGGCGCTGTTTTTATCTTGGATATGCCATTTCCAAGCTATAACCTGGTGTTGATCGCTGCTGGCGTCTTGCTTGCCATCGTGCTCCATCTGGTGCTCACAAAAACACGGTTTGGCAAAACCGTTCGTGCTGCAGTGTCGGATGGCGAAATGACTGGTGCGCTGGGAATCGATGTGCAGCGACTCTTCACTCGTGTCTTTGCGCTCGGGGCTGGCCTTGCCGGGCTCGGCGGTGCGCTTGCCGCGCCAGCGGGTTCGATCTCACTCGGCCTTGATAGTTCCATCATCATCGAATCGTTCGCGGTGATCATCATAGGTGGCGTGGGAAGCGTTATGGGCGCGCTGGTAGGCGCGCTTCTGATCGGCATCGTTCATGCGGTGGGAATCCTATTTGCACCCAAACTCGCCATCGCCTTCATTTTTCTCGCGCTATGCGTGGTGCTGGTCGCCCGGCCGCAGGGCCTTCTCGGGAGATCCACATGACTCCCGGCAGCATGGGAAAACTTATCGCGGCCGGGATCGCTATCGCCTATGCCTTGCCTCTGTTTTTGTCCGACAGCTATCTTTTCATCGCTATCGATTTTCTGATCATGGCGCTGTTCGCCGTCAGCTACAACTTGCTGCTCGGCCAGACGGGAATGCTTTCATTCGGGCATGCCGCCTACTATGGAGTCGGCGCTTACACCGTTGCGATCCTTGCTGCGAAATTAGCGATCCCCGTTCACATCGGGCTGTTCGCAGCACCCGTTATCGCGGGCCTGGTCGCACTCGCCGTAGGCTGGTTCGCCGTCAGGGTCACGGGGATGTACTTCGGAATTCTTACGCTTGCGTTCGGCCAGTTGCTGCACACGATCGTAATGGGTTGGTACTCATTTACCGGCGGCGACGATGGATT
>CAIVYV010000097.1 GCA_903910215.1 uncultured Pseudomonadota bacterium | reverse complement strand
GAGGGCATGCCCGGTCTCGCCAAGACGCTCTTGGTCAAATCGTTAGGCAAGGTGCTCGAGCTCAAGTTCGAGCGTATCCAGTTCACACCCGATCTGTTGCCGAGCGACGTGGTCGGCACCATGGTGTACATGCCGAACACCGCCACGTTCAGTCCCCACCTCGGTCCCGTATTTGCGAATCTGGTCTTGGCAGACGAAATCAATCGTTCGCCGGCCAAAGTGCAAAGCGCCTTGTTGGAGGCGATGGGCGAGCGCCAAGTGACCATCGGCGGAAAGACCCACGCCTTGCCTGAACCCTTCTTCGTCATGGCGACGCAGAATCCGCTCGAGCAAGAGGGTACTTATCCATTACCGGAAGCACAGACCGATCGCTTCCTGTTCAAGCTCGTGCTCGGTTATCCCGGTGTCGACGAAGAGCTCGAAATGTTGCACCGCTGGGGTGGCGTTTCTAAGACGCCGAGTTTGGCAGCGGTATCGAGCGGTGCAGAGTTGCTGGAGCGACGCAGTGATATCGACTCGATCCACGTCGCGCCTGCCATCGAACGATACATCGTCGATCTCATACAGCGCAGTCGTGAGTTAGCCAGTGGCGCTGCAGATTCGCGCGTGCTCGATTACGGCTCGTCGCCGCGTGGTACGTTGGCCTTGTACCAGTCCTCGCGCGCTCTCGCTTGGCTCAGGGGTATGGATCATGTCTCGCCCGCTATCGTGCAGGAGCTGTTGCCGGACGTATTGCGGCACCGCATTGCGCTGACTTACGAGTCGCAGGCGGCCGGCTCGAACGTAGAGAAGGTTATTTCGGAGATCATCGACTCCGTCGCTGTGCCTTAAGCGGAACGCGCCTATGAGCGGGTCCGCCAATCATTTGCTCGACGCGAAAACCCGAGAGGCACTGCAACGTCTCGTTTGGCGCTTGCGAGGTCGTCGCGCCGTCTCCACAGCCACTGGTTCCGAGCGGTCGATCTTTCGGGGTCGCGGCATGGAATTCGATCAGGTGGTCAAGTACACCTTCGGTGATGACATTCGCGATGTTGATTGGAACGTTACGGCGAAGCTTGGCGATCTGTATCGCAAGTGTTTCGTCGAAGAGCGCGAAGTGGTTGTGTTCATCGTCTTCCACGACGATCCCGCTCTGCAGTTCGGTAGTGGTCCGCGCAGCAAGCGTGAGGTCGCGATCGAACTCGTTTGTTACGCTTTGCTATTAGCGGCAACCAAACGAGAGCGAGTAGGACTTCTGCATCGATCGGGTTCGACCGAACATCGACTGCAGCCAACTCGAGATCGGCGGCGCATTCTGGCGGAGGTCGTCAGACTGTTGCAGTCGGTGTCGCCGCCTTTACGTCAGCCCTGTGAGCGTTGTCGTCAGCCGACTGTAGTCACGGGAATCCCGCGCGGGTCACTCGTGCTTTGGCTTGCCGAAATTCCCGAGGGAAGCCCGTCGCCGCAGTGGCGTGCGTGGAGTCGTCACTACGACTTGCGTGGCGTGCGTGTCGAGGATGCTTGGGAACGGAGCGTGCCGAACGACCTAAGCGCACCGATCTTCGATCCGATCGCCGACCAAATCGTGCGTATGAAGCCGGATGCGTCAGTCCGTGCCATGCATGGGCAATGGCGAGACGAGCGCGAGCGACGGTGGATCAGTTGGTGGCCTGATTCTCGACGACGTAACGTGATGGACGTCGCTGCCGATCCACTCAATCAGTTCATCAAGATGCTCAGGGCAGGTGAGAAACGCCGATGAGTGCGTATCTCGATCTGCAATTCGCGCCGGCGTTGCTTGGATTGTTGTTGATCCCGCTTGCAATAGCTCTGCGTTATCGGTTGGGTCGCCTGCGAGTGAATGTAGTTCCCTATGCCGCTGCATGGCGTGCGCATGCCGACCGATGGACTACAGCGCGGGTCGTCGTCTGGTGGTACCTGTCGCTGATCTTGCTGGTCATTGCTGCGGCAGAGCCGGTGCGGGTCACGGAGTCCACGGTCAGTCGGTCTCTCGGTGCCGACGTCGTGATTGCCATCGATGTGTCTACCTCGATGTTGGCTGAGGATATGGCTGCGGCATCGACACCGAAAGATCGCTTGGCCGTGTTGAAGCCTGCGCTGTTGGAGTTCATCAAAGATGAATCCATCGGACGCGTAGGGCTCGTGCTCTTCGCGGGACGTGCATACACCTTGGTGCCCTTATCGGCGGATCGATCTTGGTTACGACAACAGATCGAGAGGCTGGAAATCGGTGATATCGAAGATGGCACGGCGATCGGTGACGGCTTGGGTCTGGCGATCACCCAGTTCGATCTCGGTGGGCCGGCGGACCGATCGCGCATGATCGTCCTGCTGACCGACGGCTCCAATACCAGCGGTGTGATGACGCCGCCGCAGGCTGCAGCCATCGCCAAGAAGTTCTCTATCCCCATCTACTCTGTGGCGATGGGTCGAGATGGCTTTGCGCCATATCCCACTTTCGATGCTGCGGGGCGTCGTATCGGCTCACGTCAGCAACCCTCGTCGGTTGATCGCGATACTTTGACGACGATCGCTCGGGAGACGGATGGCGTCCATCAGGATGCGGCAGACGGTGAGCAACTGACTGCGTCACTCGCAGCGATATCGTCTCGACTCGTCGTCGTGCAGAAATCGCAGAAGACGGTTACCCGAGATGATCTCTCTAAGTGGTTATTGCTGGCGGGGTTGATCACTCTGACGGTTTTACTGGTGCTGCTCTATCGAAGCAATGGCTTGCGTC
>CAIVYV010000096.1 GCA_903910215.1 uncultured Pseudomonadota bacterium | reverse complement strand
TGTGTCGACGACCGACGCCTGTGCGATGCCGAGCGAGGCGTCTTCGGTTGCCGACTTCACGAACAACGGATAACGCAGCTTGGAAGGTAAGCGCACCACTCGACCTTTCGGAAACACGGCAAACTGAGGCGTCGGGATGCGGTGATAGTGCAACAGCTGTTTTGAGAGCGGCTTGTCGCGCGAGAGCAGCAAGCCACGCGGATTGCAGCCGGTATAGGGCTGCTCCAGCAGTTCGAGGAACGCCACGACATGTTGATCGTAGGTGACGACGCCGTTGAATTCCTCGAGCAAGTTGAAAACGACATCCGGCTTCCATTCGCCGATCTCGCTGCGCAGTGCGGTCAAGCTGTCGAGCACACCAAGGCATCGTACTTCGTGACCCATGGCACGCAGATGCGTGATGACATCGTATTCCGTGCGCCACTCGTCAATTTGCTGATCGGTATAGCCCTCGATACTCGCAGGGGGCAGCAGGCTCTCGTGAACAACCACCAAAATTTTCGACGGCTTCATCGATCCATCACCACGTCAATGACGACCCACCAAGACCGCGGCGAGCAGCGCATCCGCCCGTCGCTCGATCAACTCCCGCTCAGCCAGTGATTCAAGCCACGCGACCGGAAGACCGCTTGCTCCATAGTGAGCGCCCGCAAGCTGACCACACAATGCGCCAAGTACATCGGAATCGCCACCGTGATTGATCGCCTCGAGCACGGCATCCTTCCAATTCGCCGTGCTACAAAACGCGCCCGTTGCTAGGCTGAGCAAGCGACCCGCATCGGTCTGTGGCCACTGACTTTCAGCAATTTGCTCGCACAGCGCAGCATGGCTAGCGCCATGTAGCGCCGACTTCAGGATCAAGGAAAACACTCTGGCTAGCTGCAAGGTTGAGTCTTGATGACTCGTGATCTGCGTGGCAGCTGCGACATCTCGCGCGAGCGCATCAGCATCATCGGCCAGATGCCACATTACGAGCGGCGCTAACCGAGTGAGCGCATCACTACCATCGGGTAAAGCCGTGTTGGGCGCGCTATCGACGAGCGCGCGACTGACGGCCGCCGTGATACCGAGGCACTCGCCCGTCGCGCTGTGTTCGCCCCGCTGCTGCCAGCGACGTAACTGCTCAAGCTGATCGACGGAGTCGAAGCAGCCGCGATCGAGCAAACTCGTCGCCACGCACAGCATGATCGCCGTCTCATCGGCCCACGCACCGCGAGGCAAATCGAAGGGACCCCCACCGAAGAGATCGCGCACCGGAGTAAAACTGCCCGCACGACGTAGCTGCGTCGGTATCGAGGCGGATTCACCGAGCGCAAGACCGAGCAAGGCGCCTCGGATGCGGTCCCGCCAGCGCAATACGAACTGAGCGCTCGACGAATCGAGCCAATCAAAGCCCTCGTCCGTCATCCGTTGTGCTTGGCGCCCAAAGCCGCAAAATCGAACAAACTGGGATCAGCCAAATGACTCGGCTCAACGGAACGCAGAGCCGAAAAAATCGACTCGGTTCGCCCAGGGTATTCACGCTCCCAAGCCTGCAACATTTGCTTGATCTGACGCCGCTGCGCGTTTTCCTGCGAACCACACAACGTGCAGGGGATGATCGGGAATTGTCGCGCGCGCGCATAACGCTCGATATCTCGCTCGGGCACATAAGCGAGCGGGCGGATCACGATGTGCCTGCCATCCTCAGACTGGAGTTTCGGCGGCATGGCCTTGAGGCGACCTCCGAAGAAAAGATTCAGGAACATCGTCTCGACGATGTCGTCGCGATGGTGACCGAGTGCGACCTTGGTCACGCCATTCTCGGCCGCCCAGCGATAGAGCGCCCCGCGACGCAAGCGCGAGCACAATCCGCACATCGTCTTGCCTTCGGGTATTACCCGCTTGACTACCGAATAGGTGTCTTGCTCGATGATGTGAAACGGCACACCGAGAGCCTGCAAATACTCAGGCAACACCTGTTCCGGAAAACCCGGCTGCTTTTGGTCAAGATTGACGGCAACGAGCTCGAAGCTCACTGGCGCACTGCGCTGCAGCGAAAGCAGGATATCAAGCAGCGTGTAGGAATCCTTGCCACCCGAGAGACAGACCATGACTTTGTCGCCCTCGGCGATCATGGCGTAGTCCTCGATCGCCTTACCGACAAGGCCGCGCAGCTGCGCCTGCAACTTGCGAAAAGTGCTCGATGTTTTTGCCGACGGCAGCGCCGGAATCGGCACCGTCGTGACCTGCATCTCCATCAAATTGACTGCGCCCCCATCACGATCAAACAAATGCAGCTGCCGAAGCCGACGAGCCACACCAGCGATCGCAAAGTTGCGAGGTCAGCGAGATAACAAACGAGATAGGCCACTCGTGAAGCGGCGAAGATACCCGCGATCAAACCCAAGGTTTCCAGCGGCACGTTACCGATGAAGGCCGCAACCAGCGCGGCAACGTAGACAGCGAGCGCTTCCCAGGAGTTCTGCTGCGCTGCATAGGCGCGCGCGCGGTAGCCTTGTTGCTTGGCCTGCCAGTCACGCGGATTGCGATTGTCGTAGCGACCGGGGCCCACCTTGGCGATGCCGGCACATACGATCGGCATCAAGGCAGCGAGCAGTAACGTCCAGAGGGCAATGGCCATGGGCAACTCCTAGTAGAGAGAGGTTTCGAGCACGCGAGCATACCATCGCGCTAGCCGGGTCTGATTGACTCCCAGACCAGCATCGCACGCTTGCGATCGACGCCCCAATGGAATCCACCGAGACCACCATCAGCGCGAACGACGTGATGGCAAGGGACGAGCCAACCGATGCGATTACTGCCGACTGCGGTTCCGACCGCACGCGCGGCCCGTGGTCTCGACACGGCTGACGCCAACTCACCGTAGGTGACGGTCTCGCCAGAATCGCGCGCTACGAGCGCCCGCCAAACCTCGAGCTGAAACGCGCTGCCGACAAGATGCAGCGCGAGACTCTTCCCCTCGAACACGGCAAGCACTTTGCGCGCGGCCTCGATGTCGTCACGCTCGAACTGCGCAGCATCCCATCGCTCCGTCAGAAATCGGAGCGAGTCCTCCGCATGATCAAAGAATTCGAGATGGCATAAGCCTGCATCGGTCCAAGCGATCACGCAATCGCCGAAGGGGGAGCGACTGCAGCCCCAATGCAGCAAACCGCGCCAACGTCCGGCATCGACGATCTGCGACTTCAGATCAACGATGCAATGTCGTAAACGATCCTGTCCACGCAGATGCAAAGCATGCGCTGCCGCAAACAGACGAGCTTCACCGATCAGGCCTTCCTCATCGCCAATCACTTCGCAGGCATTCAACAGCAGATCGAGTTCGATGCCCGACCAGTCGAGAAAGTGGCGGCGCAGGCGCGCCGGACTCAGACTCGTCACGCTCGCAACGCGCAAGAGCGAGGGTAGCGCCGCTCGTTGCTGCGCCAAAACGGCAAGCGTCTGCGCGATGTTTGCAAACATCGCTGCATTGAAAAAATAGGCCTCGTTCAATAAACCGCGGCGCGCCACGAAGGCCAAGTCGCCGCCAGCCAGCCCACCGCCACGGATCCGGCAACGAGCACGACAACGGTCACGATCAGGAGAATTCTGCGCCGCGTGAGTGCGCCGTTGGCACCGGCCATCAGATCAGCGCAACTTCAAAATACCCTTCTCATCGAAGGGTACGGTGCGTAGAGCGCCACGCTCGAGCCGCACTTGACCACGCAAACGATACTCAACCTGATTGAGCGAACCGCCCGTGGCGCGCGCCTTTTCGACGAGCTTGAGCAACGTGCCGGCGAGATTAGCGGTCACGAGCATGTCGAACTCGGCTTCACCTTTGGCCGGCACCGTGAAGCTGCTGCCAGAGAGCCCATGACCGAGTGGCTCGCCACCCAATTCAATGGTGTACGTCACGCCTCTCACCGCAAGCTCGAGATCGTTGGGATTCTGAACTTTCATGCGCGCCTTGATGCGCTGCTCGAACAGATCACCCTTCACGAGATCCACCGAGACGATCGACAGATCGGGCGCCTGCGGCTTCGGACCGAGCGCCGCGCAGCCCGTGACCATGACCGCGAAGGTCACAGCGAGCATCAGGCGGAACCAACGGAAGTGACGGAGCATCGACCGCATCTTAACCAACATTCGTGACGGACCGACATCCGCGGCACCCCGTCGGAATCGATCCTCCCAACCAACTAGTAACTACTACTTGACGATCTATACTGTTTACTTCACAGTACTAGCCAATGAACGATAGCCACGCTAAAAAGTTCCAAAAGGACCTGAACGCCGGCCTGGTAGCACTCGTCCTGCTCGCGGTGCTCGCCGCCAACGATGAGGACGCCTACGGCTACGATATCGCCAAGCGTCTCCAGCCCCCCGAGGGGGGCGACCCCCTGTTCAAAGAAGGGACGATTTACCCCGTGTTGCGCTCGCTCTCAGCCTCGGGCTGGCTCTCCAGTCGCGTTGTGCCCTCCTACTCAGGCCCGCCACGCCGCTATTACCGCATCACTCCGGAAGGACGAGCCGTGTTGGCCGACTGGATGGCGGCCTGGACCCATACCCGCGACTTCGTCGACCACTTCACCCGCGCGGCGGTGCAGCCGCAACCACCCTCAGGATCGGCAACATGACCTCTTCTGCCCCAGCTTCGATCAAGGAGTATCTGCAGGCATTGCGTGTCGCGCTGCAAGGCGCCGACCCCGCACTCATCCAGGATGCGCTCTACGACGCCGAGCAGCACCTTCGCGCTGAAGTCGCGGCCAAGCCGGCCTCGCTCGAAAGCCAAGTGCTTGCCGAGATCGTCAAAAGTTATGGCGCCCCCGATGAAGTGGCCGCCGCCTACCTCGAAACCGAGTCACGGGTGCAGGCGGCGATGACAACAAAGGCCGACGCCCGCGGATCCACCGAGCCTGGAATTTGGCGACGCTTCTTCGGCGTGTATGCCGATGTGCGCACCTACACCATGCTCTTCTACTGTCTGCTCGCCTTGTTCACGGGTGTGTTCTATTTCAGCTTCGTGACCGTCGGCCTGTCGCTCTCGCTCGGGCTCGCTATTTTGATCATCGGCGTGCCATTTTTCTTAGGATTTGTCGGCGCAGCCAGACTTCTGGCCCTGGTCGAGGGCCGACTCGTCGAAGCCATGACGGGCGAGCGCATGCCGCGGCGCCCGAGCACACGCCCGCGCGACTTGTCGCTACTGCAACGCATCGGCGCAATGCTCAAAGAAATCCGCACTTGGACCACGCTCGCCTATCAAGCCTTGATGCTTCCGATCGGTATCGCCTATTTCGTCATCGCCGTCGTCGGCCTTTCGGTCGGCTGCGGTCTGGTTCTCGCAGCGATCTTCGAGGGCTTCGCGGCAGTGGGCATCGTTCTGCCGGGCAACGTCGGCATCCACCTCGCCGACGAGTCGGCTTGGCTGCAGGAGTGGATCCGTCATCCGCTCGGCATCATCCTGCTAGCAATCGGTGGCGTGTTGGCAACCACCTTCACACTGCATATCGTGCGCGCTCTCGGCCGACTGCACGGCGCCTTCGCCAAGCGTATGCTGGTCGCGCTATGAAACTGCACATCTCCATCCTCAGTCTGCTCGTGTTTTTGGCGCTGGCGACGCCGGCTCACGCGCAATGGCGAAGCTCCGCTGAGCCAGCACCGTTAGATCTCGCGACTTATCCGCACGCCGATCTGCGCATCGACAGCGGCGACAAAAAGCACCAATTCAATGTTTGGATTGCGGACACACCGGAGCGACAACGCCAAGGGCTGATGTGGGTACGCGATTTACCTGCGGATCAAGGCATGCTCTTCATCAACGACAGCGTCCGTCTGTCCTCCTTCTGGATGAAGAACACCTACATCCCGCTCGATATGATCTTTGTCGACGCACGCGGCAAGATCGTCGCCATTTTCGCCAACGTTCCGCCGCTGACACTCGATCCGGTGGGTCCCGATGTGCCGGTCAAAGCGATTCTCGAACTGCGCGGCGGAGAAGCTGCCAAGCGCGGCATCAAGCCTGGCGATCGCTTGCGTCATCCGGTTTTCGGCAGCGTTCGCTGACACATCGGTCGGCGGTCAGTCGATTCGACTCGTCTCGACACGCTGCAGCACGCCACGTTCGTCGACCTCGAGCCCCACTTCGATCGGTCTGCAACAAATCTGACAATCTTCGATGTAGACGCGGGACGCATCGGTCAGATCCAGCATCGAACCATAAGCCTCACCGCAATAAGGGCATTGCAATTCGACGAAAACGCCAAGTTCAGCGTGCCCGACTGGCTCGCCGGCTCCGGGCTCGAAAACCGGCTCCAACCCGTACAGGGCATCGATCGTCGCGGGCTCGAGCGACATGGCCTCCTGCGCCAGAGAGTGGACTTGCGATCGCTTCATGCGGGGAGCTCCATACCGTCGGATGATAATCTCGTGTCATCCAAAAAATAATGCCGAGTCGCGAGGAACACATGACACGATCCCGACTTGAGTTCGCCGTCGCTGCTGCGCTGTTGTCGGCATCGTTGATGCTGTCGCCTAAGTCTATTGCGGCGCCGCAGCAACCACTCTCCAACTCCCATTCGGAGTTTTGCAGCGAAGTACAGCGACGACTGGTCGACACGGCCCTGCCGATCACCAACGTGCTCGAGAAGGATTACGAAACGTTCAAGCTCTCGAAGCCTGCAGTCTCACCGTTGCGAACCCATCAATACGTCTTACGTAACGAGCGGCTCGATATCCTGCAGATCTCCTGCAAGACCAAGACGGCGGATCATCTGCGCAGCGCTCACGGTGCGAGTGCAGCGAGAGATCCTGTGCTCACCCCACGCGCCTGCACCGACATTCACCGCGCGATGGTGCTCGACATCTGGCAAGCCATGGGCCCGAGCGAACGAGCATCGGCGAAAATCCGACCCGCTCAGGTGATGTTGCAAACCGATCAATTGAGCTACACGGGCTCGAGTTGGATCAAGACGAAACCCGAAGCGAGCGTCGGCGCAGACGGAAAACTCAGATTACGCGCCAGCGCCCTCTTCGCAGAATGGGAAGACTGGCGCTGGAAGATGATGCCCGAGAGTTGGCGCGGCAATCACTACTGCCACCTAGTCTCGCCCGAGGAGATTCGCCGCCGGATGCTGACGGGCAGTTGACCGTGCTCAGCGCTCGCGTATTTCGATCTCCAAATGCTTGCTGCCTTTCAGCGAGTGGGAAATTAAGCAGACCTGTTCGGACTTCTCCAGGGCCTTACGTGCTTTCTCGAGATCGGTACCGCGTGGCACTTCGAGCACGGCCTGGACCGTGAAGGCCGTGAACTGCGTCACTTTCTCGATACGATCGAGGGTGCCGCTAGCAGCGCACTCCAAACGTAGCCACTCGAGACGCGACGCACGGGCAACAGCCCGAAAGCTCAATACGAAGCAGTCAACTAAAGCGGCCGTGAGCAGCGTCTCGGGCGACCAGAGATCACCGGGGCCATCAAACTCGGCAGGCCCCGCACTCGGGATCGCGACGAGCCCGGGTGATGTCAGTTGAACAGAACCTGCGACCTCGGCCGCGGCATTGACTCGATAAACATGAGGGAAAGGATGCATGCGAGTAAGTCTAGCCGCATGCCACGGTTGCCCGCGCGGCCGTCGCCGCTCAAAATGGTCGGATGAGTGATGAACCGCGCAGTTCGCGCCGCCTACCATCGACCACCGATGCCTCCACCGAAGCTCGCGATGCGCGCCGCGCGCGACTCGTCGAAGAAGGGCTGGCGCTCGATGCCATCACGGGCGTCGCACCACCGCTCGAGTCGACACGGCTCGCGGGCAGTATCGAAGGCTTCATCGGTTACGCGCAGATCCCCATCGGAGTGGCGGGACCCGTGCGCATTAAAGGCCGCTACGCCGACGGAGAGTTCATCATCCCGATCGCTACGACCGAAGGCACACTGGTCGCTTCCTTCCAGCATGCTTTCAACGTGATGAATCGTTGTGGTGGCGCCTTGGCTGCCTGCAATCGCCAGCTTGTGGGTCGTGCGCCTTGCTTCGTATTCACTGATTTGCCAACGGCAGCGGCTATCGCCGATTGGTTGCCGACGCAGTTCGAGAAGATGCAGGCGGCGGCGGCCAGCACCTCGCGCTATTGCCGCTTGCAGAGCGCCAAAATTTCGCTCGTCGGCAACACCGTCTACGTGATGCTCGAATACGCCACAGGCGATGCGGCGGGTCAAAACATGGTCACGTTGGCCACACAAGCGGTGTGCGAGGCGCTGCTGCCGCAGATGCCGCACGCCCCGGTGCACTGGCTCGTCGAATCAGCGCTCTCTGGTGATAAGCGCTCTTCGGCACAAGCATTCTTAGGCGCGCGCGGTCGCAACGCATCGGCCGAAATCGTTCTACCCTCGCGCATCATCGGTCGCTATTGGCGTGCCGATGCCGCAGCGATGGCCAATTGCTGGAATCAGGCCACGGTCGGTGCCGCGCAGACCGGCGCGGTCGGCATGCAGGGTAACGTGGCTAATGCGCTCGCAGCACTGTTCATTGCCTGTGGTCAGGACGTCGCTTGCGTCTCGGAAGCCACGACTTCCATCACGCGCTTCGAGGTGACCGCGACAGGCGACCTCTATGCATCGGTCACCTTGCCCAATCTGATCGTCGGCACGGTCGGTGGCGGCACTTTCCTGCCCACCGCGCGCGAGTGTTTGGCGATGCTCGGCTGCATCGGCGAGGGCACTGCCGCCAAGTTTGCCGAAATTTGTGCGGTCTTGGCCTTGGCAGGCGAGCTTTCGATCGTCGGCGCCATGGCCAGTGGTGCGTTTGCCCAAGCGCACGCGAGCGGTGGTCGCAAAGGTCGCGGCACAGGCGATACCTGATCCAAATCATGCGCCACTCATGAGCCAGTCTCGTCGCAACAAGCCGATTCGCCGCTTTTTCCTGCATAACGTGCTGCCGCCTTTTGGCTGGCGGCTCTACCGCGCGCTCGGCCGCAGTTGGGATTACGAAGAGCGCAACATCCACGCCTTGCACAAACTCATCGCGCAAGGGCAACCGGTCGTCGGCGCATTTCTGCACTCTCGAACGTTTGCGTTACTGCACTACTTCAGCCTGCCGCAACAAGGTCGCTGGATTTTGATGTGCTCGCAGAGCCGCGACGGCGAAGCGATGACGCGCATCGAAGAAGGCCTCGGTTTTCGGGTGGCACGTGGCTCGTCGGGTAAAGGTGGCGCACGCGCACTCGTCGAGATGATCAAAGCCCAGCGCGAGGATCGCAGCTTGAATTCTTGTCTGGCGATCGATGGCTCGCGCGGGCCGCGCGGCATTGCGCAACTTGGCACCATCACGCTCGCTCAAAAAACCGGCAGTTTGCTGCTACCGGTGGCCGCTTCGACGAATCATTGCTGGCGCTGGGAGCGATCTTGGGATCGCACGGTCATTCCAAAACCGGGCGCCAAGGTGCTCGTCAAGGCAGCCGACCCAATCGAGGTGCCCGCCAAACTCGATGAGGTTCAACTCGAAGCGCTGCGCCGGCGGCTCGAAGAAACCTTGTTCCGGTTGCATTCCGATCTCGATGCCGAAACCGGCTACCGTGATCCCGAGCCGCTGCGACTCGTCACCGCCTGAGTCCAACTGCTATTCTCGGGGTCATTCCCGTTCCACATTCATTCCTAAGGTAACCCGCCTCATGCGCCGGATATTGCCCATCATCATGACTACCGCCCTCCTGTCGGCAGCGGTTGCTGCCCCCGCCACGAATCCGCTGTTGCAACCCTGGAAAGGCCCTTATGGCGGCGTGCCGCCTTTCGATGTCGCCACGCCGGCGTTGCTCGCGCCGGCGCTCGAAGCCGGCATGGCCGAACATTTGGCCGAACTCGAGGCGATTGCCAATAATCCTGCGGCGCCGACATTCGCCAACACGATTGCAGCGATGGAGCGCTCCGGGCGCGCGCTAGATCGTGCAAGCACCGTCTACTACATCTATAGCTCGTCGCTGAGCGACGATGCCGTTCAGGAAGTCGAGCGCAACATCGAACCGAAGATGGCGGCGTTCCGTGATCGAATCACGCAAAACGAAAAGCTGTTCGCCCGTATCGCCAAGGTCTACGAGACGCGTGAATCGAGCGGTCTGACGGCCGAAGAGCAACGTCTCACCTGGCTCGTCTACACGAACTTCGTTCGTGCCGGCGCCAAGCTCGATGCGGCTTCAAAGAAGCGGCTCGGCGAAATCAATCAGAGCCTTGCCGGCCTCTTCACACGCTTCAGTCAAAATCTGCTCGGTGACGAGAGTCAGCAGTATCTCGTCCTCGAAAAAGCAGACGATCTCGCCGGCCTGCCCGACTCGCTGCGCGCGGGCTTTGCTGCGGACGCCAAGCGTCGCGGCAAAGAAGGCAAATGGGTCGTCGCCAACACGCGCTCTTCCGTCGAACCGTTCCTCACCTACTCCACGCGCCGCGACCTGCGCGAAAAGGTTTGGCAGACCTTCGTCAACCGCGGCGATAACGGCGATGCCCGCGACAACAACGCGATCATCAGCGAAATCCTGCAACTGCGTGCTGAGCGCGCGCGCCTGCTTGGCTTTCCGACCCACGCGCACTGGCGTCTCGAAAACTCGATGGCTCGCACACCCGAGCGCGCCATGGAGTTGATGGAAGCCGTCTGGAAACCTGCGGTCGCCCGCGTCAAAGAAGAAGTCGCCGACATGCAGGCGCTGGCTGATTCCGAGGGCGCCAAGATTCGGATCGAGCCCTGGGACTATCGGTTCTATGCCGAGAAGGTCCGCAAGGCGAAGTACGATCTCGACACCAACGAACTGAAACCCTATCTGCAGCTCGAGAAGTTGCGCGAAGGCATGTTCAGTGTGGCCGAAGACCTTTTCGCGATGCGATTCATCGAACTCGCAGCAGGCGAAGTGCCGGTATACCACCCGGATGTGCGCGTGTGGCGCGTCGAACGCACTGATGGGCGCTTGATTGGGCTGTTCTACTTTGATCCGTTCGCACGTGTCGGCAAGCAATCGGGCGCGTGGATGAATGCCTATCGAACGCAGGAGCGTTTCGATGGTGAAGTCACGACCATCGTGTCGAACAACTCCAACTTCGTCAAAGGTGAACCGGGCAAGCCTGCACTCATCAGCTGGGATGACGCGGTCACGTTGTTCCACGAGTTCGGCCATGCCCTGCACGGTCTCTCATCGAACGTGAACTACCCGAGTGTGGCCGGCACGAGCGTCGCTCGTGATTACGTCGAGTTCCCGTCACAGCTGCTCGAGCACTGGTTGCCGGTGAAAGAAATCCTCGATCGTTACGCGGTCCATCACGAGACGGGCAAGCCCATTCCGGCTGAACTCGTCGCCAAGGTCGAGCGCGCCAAAACCTTCAATCAAGGCTTTGCGACGGTGGAATATCTTTCGGCAGCACTCATCGACATGAAGCTGCACCTGACCTCCACGCCCGATCGGCGCATTGACCCAGACGCGTTCGAGCGCGAAACGCTCGTGAGCCTCGGCATGCCGGCCGAGATCGTGATGCGTCATCGCACGCCGCAGTTCGGTCACGTTTTCTCGGGTGACGGATACTCGGCGGGCTACTACAGCTATCTCTGGGCGGATACCTTGGTCGCAGACGCTTGGGAAGCGTTTGCCGCTGGTAAAGGCCCTTGGGACAAGGAATTGGCGAAGAAACTGTTCGATAACGTGCTGTCTATCGGCAATACCGTAGACCCGGCCGATAGTTATCGTTCGTTCCGCGGTCGCGACCCCCAGATCGATGCTCTGATGCGCAAACGCGGCTTTTCTTCGGCTACTGGCGCCTCAATGAAATAACAAAAAAGTTGGGGAAGACACCAAAACCCGGTGCTGCACAGAATTTTGGTAGGCAGCACCGGGGTTTCCCCCTAGAATGCGCGCGGTCTTTGTTTCAGGAATTCGCATTCATGGCTAAAAAGAAATCTCGTCCGGTCGCCCGCAAGAGCAAGCGTAACGTCACTCCGTGGACTCCGGCGGATGAGAAGAAGCTGCGCAAACTCGCCGGCACGATGTCGACTGCCAAGATCGCCAAGGCCTTGGGTCGCTCGGTTGCCGCTATCACCTTCAAGGCGTTCTCTCTGCGCCTGTCGCTGCGTCTCGCGAGCTCGAATCGCGGTCGCCGCTTGAAGGTCAGCAAGAAGCGCTGAAAACTTCCCTTTGCGTCTCGCGCCAGGCGGATTCGTCCGCCTGCGCGAGCGCATCGAGATCCGCAGGTTTCGCTGCGGCATCATCGACCCACTGGCGCAGCAACGTCCCGCCGTTGATCACATCGATGGCGAGTCGATCGCGTTCGTATTCGTACGGGAAATCCCGCCACAAGGGATAGTCCGGGTAGATCTGTCGAATGGCCTTGAACGCCAGCGCCTGCAATCGCCACGGCTGGAATAACCTGTGGTCGTAGCTCGTGTCATCGGTGTGAATCTGCACTCCATGGCACAGCTTGCCGACGTGCTTGTGAAACGTCGGCTCGAACCAGCACTCACGTAAACGACAACCCCGAAGCCACTGTGGCGCGAGCTGCGTCATCTTGGCGAGCACCGCGCGCGCATCGATATCAGGCGCTCCGAACAGCTCGAGCGGCCGCGTCGTCCCACGCCCCTCTGAGAGAGTGGTGCCTTCGAGCATCACCGTGCCCGCATAGGCACGCACCATGTGAACATTGGGCGCATTCGGGCTCGGGTTGATCCAACTACGCTCAAAGACAGGCCAGCCGTAACCCGGGTGCACATCAGGCTGCCAACCCTGCATCTCGATCACGACCAGCTCCACATCGAGCCCGAACCGTCGCACGAACCAGCGCGCAAGCTCACCCATGGTCATGCCATGCCGCATCGGCATTTCGGCTGCACCCACGAAGCTCTCCCAACCCGCTCGCAAACTGCTGCCCTCGATCGGTCGGCCTGCCGGATTCGGTCGATCGAGCACCCAAACAGCCTTCTTCAATCGAGCAGCAGCTTCGAGCACATAGCGCAGTGTCGTGATGAAGGTGTAGATGCGACATCCCACATCCTGCAGATCCACCATGATCACATCGCAATGCTCGAGCATTGCATCGGTCGGCCTGCGTACTTCGCCGTAAAGACTGAATACCGGAATTCCGAGAGCAGGATCGAGAAAATCCGCCGACTCGATCATGTTGTCCTGCTTATCGCCACGCAAACCGTGCTGCGGCCCGAAAGCCGCGGTGAGCGTGATCTCCGGCAAGGCATGCAGAGCATCGAGACTGTGAGTGGCCGATGCGGTCGTCGAAGCCGGATGCGCGAGCAACGCGACGCGCCTTCCTTGCAGGGGCCGCCGCAGAGCAGGCTCGGCTATCAATCGATCGATTCCGAATTTCATGCAGGCAACTCCAGCAAGGCAGCAAAAGACTGAGGGTGATGGAAATCGGGTCGGCCCGTCGGGTGCGTCAAAGCCCAGTACGACAGGCCGTTTGAGGTCTCGACGACGCTGGCATACGCCACTCGATGCACGCCCGCGCTCAGCGCGGCAAGCGGCAGCGTCACCTCGAGCGTGAGGTCCTCGGACGAAGCTGCCAGCGAAACACGCGGCGCTTCGTTACCCCGCCACACGTGCCGATGCATGCCGGTTCGCGTGGAATCGAAACGATAAGCGGCCCAGTCGCCCGTGGGCGAAAAATTGAATTCGAGGTAAGGACCGCCGGTGTGCGGCTTACCGTCGGACGCGTCATCCAGTGCAACAAAGATTTCAGCGCAGGTCGTGCGCCAAAGCTCGTCGCGACGTTGCGGGTTCACCGCGCGCGCGAGGACGATCGGCGCGGCGGACCAATCTCGCCATCGATAGGCCAGTTGCAGGCACCCGTCACCGACTCGAGTTTCGACAAGAACTCGGCCCAACCCCGCTCTCGAACCCACATCGAATCCGATCAGCTCGATCACGCCTTCCGACCTGCCACGATAGGAATCTGCCAAACCCCATAACTCTCAGGATCGAGTACACCATCGATAACGGCGTCGAAAAGTTGGCGGATCGTGGCGAGATCAAACTTCGAATGCTCAGCCAGTGCTTCGGCGTAGCCATCGCGCCAGGCGATGAAAATCCCGGCCAGCGTCTCTCTCGGTACCCGCTCGGTGTCGATGGTCAAATATTGAACACTGGTGTGTGAGAACCCAAGCCTATGCAGTATCGGCAGCGTCTTTCGGCCGATCCGAGCGTCCGTGCCGGTTGCTACCGTGAACGGCACCACCGCCTCGTGCCACAAACGATCGGGATCGACTCCCGCGCGCGGGGGAAAATGCAGCATGCCGTAATCCTCCGAGAGCAGATGGATCCATCCACCCGGACGCAACACCCGCCGGAACTCGGTCAGCAACTGCTCGGCATCTGGCACCAACTGCGTCACGTGACGGCACACGAGCAGATCAATACTCGCCTCGTCGAACGGCAGGTTAAATCCATCCCCCTGTTCAAACCGAATTTCCGGACCCGACGCGGCCGCACGTTCAGCTAGACGTCTTTGGGCCACGCTCAATAATTCCGGCATCAGATCGAGGCCTATGATGCGACTAGCCCCGGGGAATATTGCAGATAAACGCAAGGTCGCCTCGCCCGTCCCGCAACCGACGTCCACAATCTGCGCCCCGGCTGGTAACGCATAGCGGGAAAACAATCGTGATTCCTGCGGCCAGATGGCCTCGGCCTGATTAGCCAAGGTGCGGATCATCGACTCGTCGGCCATTTGGGCCGCCTGCGGGTTACGTTCAGAAGTGGCTGTCATAAAGCCCCAAATGATAGGCCAATGATGGGAGAATGAGGACGCTAGTCGACAGGGAATGTCACTACCGGGAAACCAACTCGATGAATGCCGTAGCCGCCGAACTGCCCTTGTTTGCTCCGCCGGAAAGCGCCGTGCCGCGCATCCGCGAGATTCCGTACAACTACACGTCCTTCTCCGATCGCGAAATCGTCATTCGTCTGCTTGGCGAGTCGGCGTGGTCGCTACTCGACGAACTGCGCTCTGAACGTCGCACCGGTCGTTCGGCGCGGATGCTGTACGAAGTGCTTGGCGATATTTGGGCGGTGCAACGCAATCCGTATCTCGAGGATGACCTTCTCGACAATCCTAAGCGCCGCAAGCAACTGATCTCAGCGCTGGAACATCGACTCAAAGAAATCGAGCGACGCCGCGAGAGCGGCGGTTCGGAGAGTGATCGCGAACGTGATCGCAAGGTTGGGCTATTGCTCGATGCCGCGCAGCGTGCCGTCGAAACGTTTTCGGCCAACTTTGTGCGTAATGCCAAACTGCGCGATCGTGCCCGCAAGCTCCTCGGCAAGCATACGCGTGAAGATGCCGTCCGATTCGACGCTTTCTCGCGCGTCTCGCACGTCACTGATGCGACCGACTGGCGCGTCGAATATCCCTTCGTCGTACTGTGCCCTGATTCGGAAGATGAGATCCCGGGGCTCGTTCGCGCTTGTATCGAGCTCGGCCTCAGCATCATCCCGCGCGGCGGTGGCACCGGCTATACCGGCGGCGCCATCCCGCTCACACCGCTCTCCGCGGTCTTCAATACCGAGAAACTGGAGCTCGTCAGCGAAGTCGAGCATGTGGCACTGCCCGGCCTCGGCGAGAACCCTGGTCTTAGCGAGAACAACAGGCGCTTGATTCCGACGGTTTACTCGGAAGCGGGCGTCGTCACAAAGCGCGTAGCTGAGGCAGCTGAACGAGCCGGTTTCGTGTTCGCCGTCGATCCCACCTCAATCGATGCATCCTGCGTTGGTGGCAACGTCGCCATGAATGCCGGCGGCAAGAAGGCCGTGCTGTGGGGTACTGCAGTCGACAACCTCGCCTGGTGGCGCATGGTCGACCCCGAAGGCAATTGGCTCGAGGTCGATCGAGTCGGGCATAACCTTGGCAAGATTCACGACGCGCCGACGGTTGAGTGGCGCCTCACCTGGAAAGACGGTCGCGCACCGGCCAACGAAGCCCGAGTGCTGCGCACAGAAACACTTCGTATGCCGGGCTCGTCGTTCCGCAAGGCGGGTCTTGGCAAGGACGTCACAGACAAGTTCTTAGGCGGTCTTCCGGGCGTTCAAAAGGAAGGTTGCGACGGTTTGATCACCGCAGCGCGTTGGGTTGTGCATCGCATGCCGCGCTGCATGAGAACCGTGTGCCTCGAGTTCTTCGGCCAGGCGCGCGAGGCGATCCCGTCGATTGTCGAGATCACACAGCACCTGGAAGCGGCCGATCGCGCTCACGGCGTCAAGCTCGCCGGCCTCGAACATCTCGATGAGCGGTATCTGCGCGCTGTCGGTTATGCCACCAAGAGCAAGCGCGCCGCGCTGCCTAAAATGGTTTTGATCGGTGATATCGTCGGCGACGATGACGCCAGTGTGGCCAAAGCCACCTCGGAAGTGGTGCGTATCGCCAACGCTCGTGGCGGCGAAGGCTTCATCGCGGTCGGCGCTGACGCTCGCAAGAAATTCTGGCTCGATCGCGCGCGCACCGCCGCGATCGCCAAACACACCAACGCCTTCAAGATCAACGAAGACGTGGTGATTCCGCTCGCGCGTCTTGGCGACTACACGGATGCCATCGAACGCATCAACATCGAGCTGTCGATCACGAACAAGCTGCGCCTCGTCGATGCCCTCGAGGAATATCTGCGCGGCGAGCTGAAGCTCAATAAAACCGGCGATTCCGAACTCGATACGCTGTCGAAGTCAGACATGCTCGGTGATCGCCCTGCTCGCGCCAAGCAAGTGCTTGTCGAGGTGCGCAATCGTTGGGGCGATCTGCTGCATCGCATCGATCAGACCTTTGCCGAACTGCAAGATCGCAGCATTCGCGTCTCGTGGAAGCGCGAGCTGCGCGAACCGCTGTTCGACATCTTCGCAGGCGATGCGTTCGCAGCGATTCGCGGCGAGATCGTTTCGATACACCAGCGTATTTTGAAGAGCCGCGTTTGGGTCGCGCTGCACATGCATGCGGGCGATGGCAACGTGCACACCAATATTCCGGTCAACTCCGACGATTACTTGATGCTGCAGGAAGCGAATGCTGCCGTAGCGCGCATCATGAAGATCGCGCGCGATTTGGGTGGCGTCATCTCGGGTGAGCACGGTATCGGCATCACCAAGCTCGAGTTTCTCACCGAGGAAGAGACCGCGGGGCTGCGTCAATACAAGGCGCGCATCGACCCTGAAGGTCGATTCAACAAAGGCAAATTGTTGCCCGGCGGCGATCTGCGACACGCTTATACGCCTAGCTTCAACCTGCTCGGCCACGAATCGCTGATCATGCAGCAATCGGACATCAGCTCGATTTCAGGCGCGATCAAAGACTGCCTTCGTTGCGGCAAGTGCAAGCCCGTATGTGCGACGCATGTGCCACGCGCAAATCTACTCTACAGCCCGCGTAACAAGATTCTCGCAACCTCACTGCTCATTGAAGCCTTCCTCTACGAAGAGCAAACGCGACGTGGTGTATCGATTCGTCATTGGGACGAATTTGGCGACGTAGCCGATCACTGCACTGTGTGTCACAAGTGCGAGTCGCCCTGCCCGGTCGATATCGACTTCGGCAATGTCTCTATGGCGATGCGCGATCTGCTGCGCCGCATGGGCAAGAAGCGTTTCAACCCGGGAACCGCAGCCTCAATGCTGTTCCTCAACGCGACCAATCCCGAGACGATCAAACTCGTCCGCAAGGGCATGATTGAGTGGGGTTTCAAGGCTCAACGCTTGGGGCATCAACTCTTCAAGACTTTAGCGAAGCCGCAGGTGAAAGCGCCGCCCGCCACCGTCGGCAAACCGCCGATTCGGGAGCAGGTGGTTCATTTCGTGAATCGGCGGATGCCCGCGGGTGTACCTAAGAAAACCGCACGCGCCCTACTCGATATCGAAGATAAGAACTACGTGCCTGTGATTCGCGATCCACGCAGCACCGCACCAGATGCCGAAGCTGTGTTCTATTTCCCGGGTTGCGGTAGCGAGCGACTCTTCTCGCAGGTCGGACTCGCCACGCAGGCCATGCTGTGGCATGTGGGCGTGCAGACGGTATTGCCGCCCGGCTATCTTTGCTGTGGCTACCCGCAACGTGGCGCCGGTGAATTCGACAAAGCGGCCAAGATGATCACGGACAACCGCGTGTTGTTCCATCGTGTTGCCAACACACTCAACTACCTCGACATCAAAACCGTGGTAGTCAGTTGCGGCACTTGCTACGACCAACTGCAGGGCTATGAGTTCGAGAAGATCTTCCCCGGCTGCCGCATCATCGATATCCACGAGTATCTGCTCGAAAAGGGTGTGCGCCTCGAGGGCGTGACGGGAGTTCGTTATCTCTATCACGACCCCTGCCACTCGCCGATGAAGAAATACGAGCCGCTGAAGGTCGTCAATGAACTGATGAACTCGGAAGCCAATGGCAAGATCGTCAAGAACGATCGCTGCTGCGGCGAGTCGGGCACGTTCGCTATCTCGCGGCCTGACGTGTCGACACAGGTTCGCTTCCGCAAAGCTGAAGAAATGCAGAAGGGCGCCAAAGCCGCTCGTGCGGATGGTTTCGCCGGCGATGTGAAGGTGCTGACCTCCTGCCCGTCGTGCTTGCAGGGGCTCAAGCGCTACGAGGACGAGACGGCGCTCGATGCCGACTACATCGTCGTCGAAATCGCCAAGCACGTTCTCGGCGAACACTGGATGCGCGACTACGTCGCTGCAGCCAACGACGGCGGGATTGAACGCGTACTGGTGTAGCGGGCCTCAGCCCGCTTTACGGAACGTGAGGTTGATCCGTACGGCACCGACAGCGGCGCCCTCGGCCTGTCCGACGGCGTGATAGCCACGTCGTGCTGCGCCACCCCAAACCAACACATCAGTGGGTTCAAGCCGAATTTTCACGGCTGGTCCGGAACGCAGCGGCCCGTACCAAAGAAAAGTCGCAGCCGCACCCAACGTGGCGGAAACGATCGGCTGTGAAAAATCGCGCTCATCAGCATCGCGATGAGCACCCATCTTGGCCTTGCCCGCGTAGCGATTGATCAGGCAGGCATCGGGAAGAAAGTCGCGATAGCCGGCTTTGGCCGCCGCGCGCTGTGCGAGCTCCAAAAAAATCGACGGCATCGCAGGCCAGGCAAGCCCCGAGAGCGGATCGACTCTCTCATAGCGGTAACCGCGGGCATCACTGTGCCAACCGAGCGCGCCACAGTTGGTCATCGCGGCCGACATGGGCCTGCCGGCAGGGGTTTGTAGATGCCGAAACGGCGCCGCCGCGGCGACAAGGTCGACCGCGGCGGCATATTCAGCGGTGGCCACCGCGAAGCCGCGCAACAGCACGACTTCGGGCGCCACTTCAGTGACTAGGTCGATATCAGAACCCGACCGTCACACGTGCGTAGATGAAGCGACCCGAACGACCGAACGGCGAGTAGTTCGAGAACGAGGTCGCACCCGTCGTATTCAAAGACGGCGGCAAGCCATCCGGATACTTGTCGAGGATGTTGTCGGCGCCGAGAGCCACTTTCACGCTCTCGTTTACTTCGTAACGAGCCTCGAGGTCGACCAGCGTCTTGGCCGTCAACACGAAGTCGGCAGAGGCAGTCGTGCCCGGCGACAACACATCACCGTAGCGCGTGGCGCGCAACGTGGCGCCCCACGGGCCGTGTGACCAAGCGCCCGACAACACGAACTTGTTCTTCGGGTTACCTTCTTCGAAGGTCAGCACGTTCACGCGGCCGAACAGCGTCGGATTGAGCTGTGCGATCTGCGAGATCGTGGGCAGTCGGGTGACTTCGGTCGAGTTGAAGTTCGCCGTCGCCGTGACGTCGATCTTGCTGCCGTTGTCGAAGCGAACCGGATAGTTCGCGACGATATCGACACCGCGGGTGTTGGTATCCACACCGTTGATGAAGAAGCGGCCGCCACCGATACCGATGAAACCCTTCGAGGTCAGGAAGTCACGCACGTTGGTCGCGGTGAGGTTCTCCGACAGCACGATGCGGTTGTCGATATTGATGCGATAGGCGTCGATGGTCAGGCTCAGATCGCCCGCCTGGATCACGGCGCCTAACGAGAAGTTCATCGACTCTTCCGCCTCGAGCGGCTTGGCACCGAGCGCCACCGCCACCGGATCCGAAACCGGGAAGGTGGTGATGTCGAACGGGATGCCGTTGATGAAGTTCGTCGAGGTCGTAGCGAAGTACTGCTGCTGCAGCGACGACGCACGGAAGCCACTCGAGACCGAGCCACGCAGCGCAAAGACGTCGCTGAAGTCGTAGCGGCCCGAGATCTTGCCCGAGACGTTGTTGCCGAAGTCGCTGTATTCCTCAACTCGGATCGCCGCCGAACCGAGGAAGTTCTCGGTCAGGTTGGCTTCGAGATCGAGGTAGGCGCCGACGGCACTGCGGTGCTCATTGACTACGTTACCCGGACGGAAACCCGGGAACACCTGCGCGCCCGACGCAGTCGGGGCGCCATTCAACAGCACGCCACCGTTGCGGTAGGAGTCCGGCTCACCGGCGAAGATGCCGTAGCCTTCGCGACGCGCTTCGAGACCGAGAGCGACGTTGAGCGGCGAAGCGAGGCCTGCCACATCGACTCCGCGCACGCCAGAAATATTGAGCACGCCCTGATCGTAATCGTAACCACCCGCATCGAACGAGGTCTTGCTGGCGGTGCCGAGTGAACGGTTCAAGGTGTTCTCGATGGTGAACGCCATCTTGTTCTTGCCGTACACGACCGAAGTGTCCATGTCCCAGCCGGCGAAAGCCCAGCGCAAACCGACCGCGGCGGAGAAGTCCGTCACGTCCGGCGAGATCAGCGGCAAGAACCCATCGGGGTAGATCTGCGCCACGTTACGCGCATCGTTGGCCGGGCGGTAGAAACCCGCCGACGTTGCAGAACGATCCTGCCAGCTGGCCGATGCGTAGATATCGACGCCCTCGGACAACTCACCGCCCGAGTTCAGGAACAAGGTCTTCTGCGAAAGCTCCGGCTCACCGTACCACGCGCTGAAACGCTGGAAGGTCGCTTCACGCGGATCGAAAGCACCCGTGGCCGTTATGTTGTATTGCTGACGGAAATCCCAACCACCACGCTCGGTGCGCTCGGCTTCCTTCACTTCGGCAGACACGGTCAAAAAGCCGGTGTCCCCCAAAGAAAAGCCCTTCCAACCGCTGATGGTGAGGGTCTCACCGTCCGAACGGCTGCGCTGCAACACGCGCGGGGCCGACCAGTTGGCATCCGCGGGCGGTGTGCCCGTCGCGGTCTCGTATTCCGTTTCGCGCCAGCCGTAGCTGATGGTGCCTTCACCACCGTCACGGGCTTCGCGCAAACGCAGGTTGATGACGCCGGCGATCGCATCCGAGCCGTATTGCGCCGAAGCGCCGTCACGCAGCACTTCGATGGCGCTGATCGCGGTGTTCGGGATCGTGTTGAGGTCCGCCGAAGCGGCACCGCGGCCGATCGTACCGTTCACGTTGACGAGCGCAGCTGAATGACGACGCTTGCCGTTGACGAGCACCAAAGTCTGGTCAGGAGCGAGGCCACGCAGCGTCGCGGGGCGCACGGTGTCTGTACCGTCCGTCAAACCCGGGCGCGGGAAGTTGAATGACGGCAACGCCACCGACAACGCCTGATTGATCTCGGTAACGCCGAGGTTCTGCAGCGTATCGGCTGGGATGACATCGACGGGCACTGGAGTATCGAGCGCCGAACGATTGGCGACGCGAGTACCGGTGACGACCACTTGTTCGAGCGCATCGGCGCCGGTGGCGCTGTCCGCTCCACTCTGTGCCATGGCCGCCTGAGTCAAGGCGGCGGCCACGAACACCGCAATCAGCTTGTTGTTCATTTACAACTCCCTGGACATTTCGTCCGAATAAGAACCGACGATTACACAGGAAATTCGTGCGTCGCTCAAGGCACGAATTGTTTGATTCTCACAACGGTTCGGCATGGTCGATACCTACAAAAGCAGCTACATACTTTTCCGCCTGAACGTGCTGACTTCACCGGCCTACACTTCCGGAACGGAACAAGTTTTGTGCGATTTAGAGTTCGTTATGCAGTAAAACCTTAACCCTATATCTACGCTCGAGAGGCGCCCCGGTGGTGGCATCAGAAGTTGAAGACAGCGCCGCGGTGAAAGATGACACCGCGGGCAGTGCCCCCACACCGAGGCCCACGATCCTGATCGTCGACTCGGATGCGTCGTCACTCGAGTTCATGGAGCGGGCGCTAAGCCAGACCGGCCTCAAAGTGGTCGCCACAACCCAGGTCGGCGGCTCCCAAGGCGCGATTGGGCTACTTGATCTCCGCCAAGATATCCACGTGTTGGTCATTGATCCGCACAGCTGCCGTGAGTCCGCCGGAACCTCCTTCAAGAACCTGCACGCGCGCTACGCCAACCACCGACCTGCCCTGCAGTTCGTGCTGGTTTCGGACCCGCGCAACGGTGACCGAGGCACCGACTATCTGCACCTCGACACCACTGACTTTCTGCCGAAGCCTCTGACTCGTAGCGTGTTGTTGCGCGCCGTTGTCGAAGCCGGGCGACGCTACGATCATTATTCCGACCGGGAGCCCATCAGATCGCAGCCGCGAGTGCTCGAACGCACCCAGAACACCACAAAAAACGGCACTGGCCGAGAGCAGCCACTTGAACTGAAAGTGCTGCAAACGCTGCATGATATCGATGATTTCCGCTTGCGGGCGCTCGATGGCATCGTCGAACCCGATGCCACTTGGAGCATGTTGACCGAGCTGTTGCGCGCCCGCCTCATCCGCCGCCGAATCTCGGTCACCAGTCTTTGCCTCGCCTCCAAAAGCCCGGTCACGACGGCGCTGCGCAGAATCGAAAGACTGCTCGAGACAGGCTTCATCAACTACTCACTCGACCCCAAGGACCGGCGCCGTAAATATGTAAATATATCGAGCTCACCGATGATGGGGCGGCAAAGGTGCAGGACGTGGTTCGTGGTATTGCGCGCCATTTCGGCACGGATGAGCCACACTCCACCCCCGACCCCTGATCCTGTGCGGTTTACCGCCTTAGGGTTTACGCCTCTGGGGTTTATTTCCCAATTTTCGGTTTAGAATCAGCTCTGAAGGACAAAAACCGTCTACGGGGCCTGAAGGCTCGTGAGATCAAACCTACTGAGGGACTCTAAATGAAGTCATATTCCGCTGTCGGCTTGGCTGTCGCGGCAACCCTGCTCTCTGCAGGCGCCGTTGCTCAGGAGTCGGCCAAGCTTGAAGAGGTCATCGTTACCGCAACCAAGCGCGAGCAAACGCTGCAAGACGTGCCGGTTGCGGTCAGCGTGACGCCGGTCGAGACGATCAATAAGGCCGCGATCAAAGATCTCAGTGATCTCGCGAGCATTCTGCCGTCGCTGCGCATTACGACACTGCAAACGTCGACGCAAGCCAACTTCATCATCCGCGGCTTCGGCAATGGCGCGAATAACCCGGGAATTGAACCGTCGGTCGGCACATTCATCGATGGCGTTTACCGCTCGCGCTCAGCAGGGTCCATCGGCGATCTCATCGATATCGAGCGTGTCGAGGTGCTGCGCGGCCCCCAAAGCACCCTGTTCGGCCAGAACGCGTCGGCCGGCGTCATCAGCATCGTGACGCAGAAGCCTTCGTTTGAGTGGGGCGGTTACGTCGAAGGCACCATCGGCAACTACAACGCGCAGATCTTGAAGTCGAAGATCACAGGCCCCTTGAGCGACAACGTCGCTTTCAGCCTCTCGGCTGTTCGCAACGAGCGAGACGGTTACTTCAAAGAATTAAAGAGCGGCAAAGCGATCAACGATCGTGATCGGTCGGACGTTCGCGCCCAACTGCTCTGGAATGCCAGCGACAACTTTGAGCTGCGGATTATCGCTGATACCAGCACGATCAGCGAAGTTTGCTGCGGCGTCTCAAACATCGTGAACGGTCCGACCGGTAGCATCATCCAATCGCCGCTCGTCGGTGGCCAGATCTACGCCGCGAAGCCCTTCGACCGCAAGTACTACGCGAACAAGTTGCCGGTGAACGTCATCAAGAACAGCGGCTTCTCCGTGCATCTCGATTGGGATCTTGGCGACTGGCAGATGACCTCGATCACCGCGTCACGAAATCAGGATAGCGCGTTCGATTACGACTTCGACTTCACGAGCGGCGATCTTGGCGCCGTCAATCTCAACGAGGGCGACATCGGCACGGTCACGCAGGAACTGCGTCTGTCGTATGACGGCGGCGGCAAGGTGCGTGGTCTCCTGGGCGCCTATTACATGACCGAAAAGGTCGAATACGACAACACCATTCAGATCGGCGCCGGCTTCCGTAACTACGCGAGCGTTCTAACGAACCCGACAAATCCAGCTGCGGGCTTACAAACGTTCCCATCGCTCGAAGCGGCGTTTGGTCTGCCTTCGGGCTCTCTATTCCGCTCCGGCACGGGCAACAAGATCGAAACCGAACAAGACACCGACGCCTACACGCTGTTCGGCCAGCTCGACTTCGATCTCACTGAGCAGCTCACGCTCACGACCGGTGTCGCGATGACCGACACTCAGAAGGATGTCGATTTCCGCCAGACCTCGAACGAGCTGTTCTCGAGCCTCGACTTCGTCACGGCGGGATTTGCGCAAATCCGCGGTGCACTGTTGCGCGCAGGTCTCCCCGACTCGCTCGCGAGCTCATTCGCCGATCAGGCGAGTGTTGCTGACGGTCGCACCATCCCCTGCTACACACCGCCGGCGCCGTTTGGCGCTCTGACGGGTCCGCTCTGCAACCCGTTGCTGGCGCTCTATCCGCTGCAGTTCCTGCATCCGATAGTGCCGTTCAACGATAGCTCGAGCGACAGCAAGACGACCTACACGGTCCGCTTGGCTTATGACTTCAACGATAACTTGAATGCATATGCCGGTGTCTCAACGGGCTACAAGGCAACCTCCTGGAACCTCTCGCGTGACAGTAAGCCCTTTCCGCCGGCCACGGCTCCTCGCTCACCTCTCGGTGGCGCAGTCAATCCGTGGTACCCGCGCTTCGGAACGCGGTACGCGAAACCGGAGGAAGCGACTGTTATTGAGCTAGGCTTAAAGGGTCGTTGGGACCGCTTCACTGCCAACGTTGCGATTTTTGATCAGGAGATCAAGAATTTTCAATCAAACCAGTTCTTCGGCACGGGCTTTCAGCTTGCCAACGCGGGCGTACAGTCCACCAAGGGCGTCGAAATCGAAACCCAGTTCCAGGTGACCGACGCCCTGCAGCTCGATGTTGCTGCGACCTGGCTTGACCCGCTCTATGACTCGTACCCGGGTGCACCGGGAATCAATGGCCCGTACGACGCTACCGGGACAGTCCCGGCGAACATTCCCAAGTGGACGGTGGTTACTGCCGTTAATTACAACTGGCTGATCGGCGATATCGCCGGTTTCGTGCGTGCCGATTACCGATACGACAGTAATGTTCAGTTGACGGAAAATGTCCCTGCCAGCTTTGCGTCGCGGCAAGTCAACACGCTGAATGCCTCCGTCGGATTTGCGCTAGATAAATGGAGCTTCCTGATCTGGGGGCGTAATCTGTCTAACGATGATTACTTGGTGCAGGCCTTCCCGGCTGTCGCGCAGACGGGCAGCTTCTCGGCATATCCGAATGAAAGTCGTAAGTACGGGTTGACCGTGAAGTACAAGTTCTGAATTGATCCATAGCGGTCCACGCTGCAAGGGCGGTCACGGTAACGTGGCCGCCCTTTTTTGTTGTGAGAAAACAACGCTAAGCCGTTGAGAAATCGGCGGTTACATGCTATTTGTGGTACCAATCAACTCGGCGTGCCGAGTGTGATTTCATTCAAATCAAAGGGAAGGACCAACCACCATGAATCGCGTCAATCGCGCGGCTCTGATTTCGTCTTTCGTCGCTGCCATGATCGCGCAAAGCGCGGCTCTGGCTGCGCCGCAGGCGAGTCAGCCCACCGCCAATTCGCAGCAGTCAGGTCAGCAGCAGTCTTCGGACGCTACTGAAGTTGAGGAAGTCGTCGTCACCGGTTCGCGTATCAAGCGCACCGAATTCACGACCGCCTCGCCCGTGCTCATCATCACGAGTGAAGATGCTTCGCTCGAAGGTTTGCTGAGCACCACCGAGATCCTGCAGACGAACACGCTCGCCGCGGGTTCGCAGCAGATCAACGACCAGACGACGGGCTTCGTGACCGAGAACGGTCCGGGCGCCAACACCGTCGCGCTGCGTGGTATCGGTTCTTCTCGTACGCTCGTTCTGTTGAACGGCCGTCGCCTCTCACCCGCCGGTGCGCGTGGTCAGTTGGCTGCTGCCGACCTCAACGTCATCCCGAGCTCGATCGTTCAGCGCACCGAGATCCTGAAGGACGGTGCCTCGTCGGTGTACGGTTCTGACGCCATCGCGGGCGTCATCAACTTGATCACTAACCAGAACCTCGACGAAGCACGCATCAACTTCTCGGGCACAAACGTGTTCGACGGTGGTGGCGAAACGCAGAACTTCTCGGGCTCCTGGGGCAAGACCTGGAACGACAAGTCCAACGTGTCGGTCTCCTTCGAGCACTACAAGCGCGATCCGCTGCTCGTTCAAGACCGCGACTTCCTGAACTGCGCGCAGGATCTGCTACAAAACGTCACGACCGATGCGCGTTCGCTGCTCGCGAGCAGCACTGGTCAGTCGCTCGACATCATTGATCCGGTCACGGGTCAGTCGAAGTGCTACAACATTTTCGTCGGCGCCCTCCGCTTCCAGTCGGGTCCGAACGTCAACGGTGACTACATCCCGAACTCGGCAGCAGTGGCCGGTGGCGGCTTGCTGAGCCGCGACCTCGCCGGCTGGCAGCGCGTCGGTGGCTCGATCGCAACGGTCACTGGTTTGCGCCCGGGTTCAACGCCGGCCGCCAACCTCGCGGCCTACCAAGCGCTGCGCGCGGCGGCTCCGCAAGACAACCCGCTCTATGGCTCGCGCACGTTCATCTCTCCGGCTGAACGCAACTCGGTCTTCGCTCAGGCTTCGCACGAGTTCAGCGACTCTGCCAAGATCTACGGCGAATATCTCTGGAACAATCGCAAGTCGTCGCAGACGAGCTTCCGGCAGATCTTCCCGTCGATTCACTTTGCCAACGCGGGTAATACTTTCGGCCAGTTCATCCTGCCGATTCTGTTTGCTCCGCTGAGCCAAGAGCAGGACGTGAGCTTCCAGCGTGGCGTCCTCGGCTTGACCGGTGACTTCTCGATCGGTGCGCTCAACGACTGGACCTACGACGTATTCGTGCAGCGTACGCAGTCCGAAGCCGACTACGGCATCGACTCGTTCTACAACGATCGTATTCTGGCCTCGACCGGCGCGGGCAACTGTAACCCGGCACTCATCACGCTCTCCGGTCCGACCGACTGCGTGAACGTGCGCTGGACGCATCCCGATGTCGTCTCGAAGGGCTTCTACGGCATGACTACCGCAGAGCAGAACTTCCTGATGGCGCGTGACTTCGGTCACACGGAATACGACCAAACGACCTTCGGTGCCTCGGTCACCGGCAACCTGTTCGACCTGCCCGCGGGCTCGGTCGGTGCGGTGTTCGGTATCGAGCAACGCAAGGACGAGATCGACGACATTCCGGGTCCGCAGGCCATCAAGGGCAACGCTTGGGGTCTGACGAGCGCCGGTCGCACCAAGGGCGAAGACACCGTTCAAGAAGTCTTCACCGAACTCGAAGTGCCGCTGTTGCGCGATCTGCCGGCCGTCAAGCGTCTCTCGTTCAACGGCTCGTTCCGTTGGACGGACTACGACAGCTACGGCTCGGACACCACCTACAAGGCGGGTCTGAACTGGCAGCTGATCGACTCGATCCGCTTCCGTGGCGCCTACGGCACCTCGTTCCGTGCTCCAGCCCTGTACGAACTGTTCCTCGCGAACCAGACCTCGTTCCTGGGCCAGACCTCGGTTGATCCTTGCATCAACTGGGCACAGAGCTCGAACGAAACGCTGCGCAAAAACTGCGGTGCTGCCAATGTGCCGGGTGACTACACGGCTGCTGGTTCGTCCTCGGCGACCATCATTGCAGGCGGCGGTAAGGGCGTGCTGGCGGCGGAAACGTCGAACAACACCACCATCGGTCTCGTGTGGACGCCGGAAGAGCTGCCGATCAGCGCAGCCGTCGACTGGTGGCGCATCGAAGTCGAGAACCAGGTGGCCCAGTTCGGCGCAGGTAGCATCGTCAGCGCCTGCTACAACTCGCCTGACTTCCCGAACGATGCCTTCTGCCGCTTGTTCGTTCGCGACAGAAATGCGACCTCACAGCGCGTGAATCAGATCCTCGAGGTGCGTAACTCTTACGTGAACATCTCGAACCAGATCGTGGAAGGCACGGACTGGACGGTGCGTTTCGACAAGCGCTTCGGCAAGACGCGCTTCACCGCCCAGGCTCTCGTCACCTACAACTTCGTCGACTCGTCGCAGTTGTTCCGTGACTCGCCGAATGTGAGCGTTCGCGGCCGACCCTACAACAACAAGTGGGTGTCGAGCCTCGACCTGCGCTTCGAGCGTGGCCCGTGGACCTTCAACTGGAACATCGACTCGTTCTCGGCGACCACCAACGATCGCTTCTACGGTGGCGACGTGTTCGGTGGTATCGGCTTGCCGAACTGCGCGACAGTCAGCGCGGCTCAGGCTCCGTACTGCGTCTCGGCGAAGTACGACCAGTCGACCAACTTGCACGTTCAGCACGACATGTCGCTGCGTTATCGTGCCGACAAGTGGGAAGCCATCGTCGGTGTGAACAACGTGTTCGACAAGGATCCGCCGTTCGTCTCGACCGGTTCCGGTGCAAGCCGCATCGGTAACGCGATCGCGATCAGCAACTACGACATCCTCGGACGTCGTGCGTTCGTGAACGTCGGTTATCGCTTCTAAGCGATCCGTCACCACGTGACACGAAAAGGCCCGCCGAAAGGCGGGCCTTTTCTTTTGGGGCTACGATCTGCGAGGCTAGTGGCATGACCCAACCCGAATTGAGCACGGTCACCACCAGCGATGGCGTGAGCTTGAGGCTGCTTCACTGGCGACTGTCACAGGCGAAAAGACAGGTCCTCATCGTGCATGGCCTCGGCGAACACGCCGAGCGCTATCAAAAGACGGCAGAGCAACTGCTCGCGCTCGGCTGTGATGTGCTGGCCTACGACCAATATGGCCACGGCAAATCCCAAGGGAAGCGCGGTCATCTTGCGAGCGACGATCAACTCCTCGAACATCTGCGAGACGTTTGGCGTGCAATCGAACCGGCAGCGCCGACGCGACGCATTCTGCTCGGACATAGCCTCGGTGGCTTGCTGGCTGCCGCGGCGGTGGCACGAGGCTTCGTGCAACCCGATGCGCTCGTGCTCTCATCGCCGGCGCTCGCTGTTGATATGGCTGCCTGGCAACGTGCAGCCGTTCGCTGGTTGCCGCGTCTCGCACCGAATCTCACGCTCGGCAACGGATTGAATGCCGACTACCTCTCGCACGATCGACGCGTCGTCGAAGCCTATCGCCAAGACCCACTCGTCCACGATCGCATCTGCGCACGGCTTGGCGCGTTTGTCGCTAACGCCGGCGAGCAGGTACTGCGACAAGCGCCTCAGTGGCGCGTGCCGACCTT
>CAIVYV010000095.1 GCA_903910215.1 uncultured Pseudomonadota bacterium | reverse complement strand
TGAAGACTTCCACCGAGACGCTGGAGTCGACCATGGCGACCAACTTCACTGCCGCGTGGAACCTCACGGCCGAGGTCGCCAAGCGACTGGTTGCCGCCAAGCGCGGTGGCAGTGTTATCAACATTGCCTCGGTGCTCGGGCTCGGCGTTGGCCCGGGTTACTCCGCCTACTCTGCGTCCAAGGCGGCACTGATTTCTTTGACTCGCAGTTTGGCGCTCGAATTTGTTCGTTACGGCATTCGTGTGAATGCGCTTGCGCCAGGTTGGTTCGTCACCGAGATGAACGAAGCTTATTTCGCCACGGACGCCGGTCGTGATTACCTAAAGCGCATCCCGCCCGGTCGCGCAGGCCAGTTGAGCGAACTAGTGGGGCCCGCCCTGCTGCTCGCCTCGGACGCCGGCTCCTACGTCAACGGTGTCGTGTTACCCGTTGACGGGGGGCACCACGTCGCCTTGGTTTGATTCCTCGGGCAGCAACTCCAGCCCGATCATCACCGGGATGCCACGCGCATCGCGCAGTGCTTCCAGTGCGATATCCCAATTGATCACGACCTCCGACTCACCGAGCAGCGCATCGAGCCTTGCCTCAAACAGTTCGAGCGACACCGCCATCGCGCGACCCTGATCGTCGATCGGCGGATGCACTTCGAGCCAAACCTCGCCATCGATCTTGGTCATCTTGACTGGCTCGTCGATCAACGTGACCTTCGTTCCGACTGGCACTCGGTCAAACAGGGTCGCAATGTCTTCGGGGTACATGCGCAAGCACCCGTGAGTCACCGCCATACCCACGGCATCCGGATTGTTGGTGCCATGAATGAGATAGGCGCCACCCGGGATCGCAAGGCGCATGGCATGGGCACCCAATGGGTTGTCGCGACCGGGCGGAACGACAGACGGTAATGGCGGCTCGCCCAAGCGACGACGCTCTTCATGCACCGATTTGGGCGGAGTCCAGCTTGGATTTTTTTGTTTGCTGACGATTTTGGTAGAACCGATCGGTGTACGCCAATCCATCTTGCCGACGCTCACCGGATAGGTCAGCACGGTGGCAGGCTCGTCCTTCTTGGGCTTCGGAAAATAGTAGAGACGATGCTCCGGCAGGTTGACTACGATTCCCTCGCGCTCACCCGGCGGTAATAAGCGCTGCCCGGGGATGAGTACCTCGGTCCCTTCACCCGGCAACCACGGATCGACGCCCTGATTGACGCGCAGCAACTCCTCATAGCCTAGGCTGTAGCGCCGGGCGATCTGGATCAACGTGTCTTCGTAGCGCGTGCGAATGCGCTCGACTTGCCCAAAGATGTCGGCCCCATCCTCACGCAGAGGATACTCGTTCGCCTGAGCGACCCCGAGGAAACCAAACGTACAGAGCAAAAACCAGCCAAGTCGCAGCATGGCGCTATTCTAGCCAAACCGCCTCTAGAGCAGCACGCGATCGAGCGAGCCCGCGTCCCCGGCGATCTGTTGCAACAGGTACGGCAGATCCAAGCGATACAGACCGAGTCTCTGGCAAGCGCGCGACGCCGCCAGTTGCCGAGCCAGCTCAGTAGGTTCACCGCGCAACTCCGCGAAGATCATCGCTGCATGCAGCAGATCGGCGAGCGTCGCTTGATTACGCAATGCCTCGTCCGCCGCATCGTGTTCACTGACGGCCTCCGTAACTTGCGCGCCGAGACCCCACTGCTCGAGCAGCTTTCCGGCTGCGGGCGCATGCCATGCCCGCACGATGTCATCCAGTAGCGCGCCGTCCTCAGCCAACTCCGGATAAAGCGCGGATTCGGCGAGGATGTAGATCTTACCGACACCGTGCATCAAGCCGCCAAGCATCGCGAGCTCCGGATCGAGTTGGCGATTCTCTACACGTAGTTCGCTCGCGAGCAGATGCGAAAACGTCGCAACGACAGTGCTGCGCTGCCACACGTCGCCGATTCGGTACTGAACGGGCCGCAGTTGTTGTGCAGCGCGGATCTGCATCACCGCAAACGCAAAAATCACACCGCGCAATGCGCGTAGACCGATACGGGTGATGGCGCTACGTACGTCGGTGATCGTCCGACCACCCGAACGATAGGCAGCCGAGTTCGCCATACCGATCACCCGGATAGCGAGCGCCGCCTCGTGAGTCACGATACGCGCGATATCATTGACGGAAACAAACTCGCTATCGAGATGACGAATGAGTTCGTTGGCCACCTCAGGGAAACAGGCGATCTCAAGACCACCTTGATCGACTTGCCGTTTTATTCGATCGACAAATTCGTAACCGCGCTGTGTCACGCCTCACCCCGTCCGTGCAGCCGCATCACGAGCTCTGCTTCGTCTTCCGTCATACCGCAGGCGCGAATCAACTCGTCAGTACTAGCACCGGCAGCCGCAAGTCGCGGTGCGAGCTCGGCTCCGAGCGGCGCAACGGCGGGCGGCGGAGTAACCTGGCGAGTGCGATCTAGCACGGCACGCATCTCCACTTCGAGGCGCTCGACACGCGCCCGCAACGCCAGCAATTGCTCAGACTGGGTGTGCATGCGCTGTTGCAAATCATGCAGAACGCGAGCGTTACCGCGCCAGAACAGCATAAAGCCCGAAACCCCACCGATCGATAGGATGGTTAGCAACAGTAACCAGAGGGTCGTCATCATGGTGCCGCCGGACTAACGGCATTGAGCTGCGCCTCGACTCGAGGCGAAGTCGGGCGTGGCGCACTCGACGGCGCGATGGAATAAAGCCCGCGACGCAATCTCTCGGGCTCCAGAATCGCGAGTATGACTCTGCGATTTGCAGCACGGCCCTCAGCCGTTTCGTTCGATTGCAAGGGGCGCTGCTCGCCGTAACCGAGCACTGTCATTTGCGTCGGCGCGACGCCATTATCGCCGAGCAGCTTCAATACCGACGCGGCGCGCGCGGCAGATAACTCCCAGTTGCTCGGATACTGCGCTGTGTTGATCGGAACGTTGTCGGTATGCCCTTCGATAAAAATCGGGTTGTTGATGTCGGCGAGAGCCGCACCCACCGTCTTCATAAGTGATACGGCTTCCGGGGATAACATCGCCGAGCCTGAGGGAAATAGCACATCATTTTGGATTTCGACTTCCAGCCAATCCTTGTGCTGCCGAATGATGACTTTGTCGACCATCACCAATTTAGCCATCGCTTGTGCCATGCGGTTGGCCAGGGTCGACAGATCCAGTGTCTGCTGCGACGACATCCCGCGAGTGGCTCGTCCTGGCGAGGGCGGCGCGCCAGCTTGCGACTCGCTTTCGGGCATGGTGACGAGATCGGTCGTTGGTATACCTTCACGAACCTCAACCGTGATCGGCATATCGCGTTGCGGCTCACCGCGGAACGCGGCCATCAACGCCTCGGACATCACGCGGTATTTACCCGTGTTCAGACTGCTCACGCTGTACATCACAACAAAGAAAGCCAGCAGCAAAGTGCTCGCATTCGCAATGTTGTTTGCCGTCGTAGACAGATCCGTCTGCGCTGCGTTCAAACCGCTGATGGCAATGTTAAAGCTCATGATTCATTCCTCCGAAATTACATCACTTGCCGCACATCGCTGAGTAACAGCGATCCGTTCGGCGTATTGAGGGTCAAGCCGCGTCCATTGGTATCTAGAGTCACGCTATTGACGCGGCTACGCAGCATGACCTCCATCGACTGATTGCGACCGCCTACGTTGGCGATCAACTCCATCTGATAGGCGCCGGGCGCTGCCGCAGTGCCGTCTAAACGCGCACCCGACCAGCTGAACGACTGCATCCCAGTTGCAGGCGAAACCGGCACGCGAGCGATCAAAGCGCCACTCGCCTCGCGCACGATCACACTCGCCTCGCGCACGCCCTCAGGCAACTCCACCGCACCTTCGATAGCGCGAGCGCCATCGAATTTGGCGATGGAGCCCTCTGCCAAGACATCGCGACCGACTATCTGCGCACCCGAGAGCGCCTGCGACGATCTCAGTGAATCGACCATCGAACTCATCGAGTCCTGCATCTCGCGAATGCCACTCACGGTGGTGAATTGCGCGAGTTGCCCAATGAACTCGGTCGGCTCCAAAGGTTTCATCGGGTCTTGATTGCGCAACTGCGCGAGCATCAAGGTGAGAAACTGATCGGAACCAAACTGCTCCAGCGCGCCTTTGGAGGTCGCGGCATTGGCAGGTTGGCTCGCATTGATGGCATCAAGTGTGCTCATGGCGTTACTGTCCGAGGCGCAAGGTGGCGAGCATCAGCTCACGCGAGGTGTTCATGACCTCGATGTTGTTCTGGTAAGAACGCGACGCAGCAATCATGTCGACCATCTGATCGACGGCACTGATATTCGGCGCGTAGACATAACCATTGGCGTCGGCCATCGGGTTGCCAGGCTCGTAACGCATCAGCGCTTCGACATCGGCTTCGACCACGTCTTTGACGCGCACCGCTGAGGCCGCCTCGACTTCGCGCGTCTGACGACGCACTTCCTCAAAAACCACTTGGCGCGGCTTATAGACCTTGTCGGCACTCGAGGCGACGCTGTTCGCGTTGGCGATATTGCTCGCGACGGTATTCAGACGGACGGACTCGGCCGCCATCCCGGAGCCTGCGATATCAAAAATCTTGAGGCTAGCCATGATTATTGCCCCGTGATCGCGGTCATCAGACCGCGCAGCTGTGAGTTCACGAAGTTCAGCGACGCTTGATAGCGAACCGCGTTTTGCGCAAAGGCAGCCTGCTCCATTTGCACATCGACCGTATTGCCATCGAGCGACGGCATGCGCACTTCACGCTCGTTAAGCGCGAGCGAGGCATCGACGGGTGAGTCGGCTGCTGAAGCGGATCCACCCGTGTGGCCGCTACGCGTCGTTGCCAAACGCAACGCAGCACCCGAGATGGAGCGATCTGCGCCCGTCGCGGCGGCGAGCGCCTGTTGAAAGTCGAAATCGACCGCCTTGTAATTCGGGGTCTCGGCATTGGCTAGGTTGCGCGCGAGCACCTCACTGCGCTTCGCGCTGAGCTTGAGCGACTCGGTATGCAGTCGCAGATGAGCATCAAGATCGAACATCGCTGGAACCTCCGCCAAAAAAATGGCCTCGGATGGAATTCAGCAACGGCTGTGCCACAACGATGTTGTTCGCTTCGAAATGGATGCACTT
>CAIVYV010000094.1 GCA_903910215.1 uncultured Pseudomonadota bacterium | reverse complement strand
GGCACCCGGATCTATCGCAAGACGGCGCGCCCGTTCTTCATCGACAAGATGCCGAACAACTTCACGCATCTCGGCCTCATCCATCTCATCTTGCCGAACGCGAAGATCATCGATGCCCGGCGTCATCCGATGGCGTCGTGCTTCTCGAACTTCAAGCAACATTTTGCACTAGGGCAGTTGTTCTCTTACGGTCTCGAAAACATCGGTCGCTTTTATCGTGATTACGTCGAGCTGATGGCGCACTTCGACGAGGTGCTGCCAGGTCGGGTACATCGCGTGTATTACGAGAACATGGTCTCCGATACGGAAAACGAGATCAGACGCTTACTTGATTACTGCGGCGTGCCGTTCGAGGAGCAGTGCCTGCGCTTTCACGAAACCGAGCGCATCGTACGCACCGCAAGCTCCGAGCAGGTAAGAAAACCCATCTATCGCGAAGGCGTCGATCATTGGCGCCACTACGAGCCTTGGCTTGCGCCACTCAAGAGCGCCCTCGGTGCCGTGTTGACGAGCTATCCGGACGTGCCGGCATTCGACTCGCCGTCGAATCGATAACCGAACAAGTCAATGTCGACCCGATAACGCTCGGCGACGCGCTGCATCAACTCTTCGTCGTAGTACTCACGATAATCGCGATGTTCGGACGCATTGCGCGTCTCGAGAGCCACTTGCGGCAAGGACAGCGCTTTACAGAGCGCATCGAAATCCGCTTGCAGTGATTCGGCTCGCAATAGATGCGACACCATCACTGCACCGCCCTCGTCGGTGACAAAATCTGCCTGCGCGCGAAAATGCACAGGACTCTGATTCTGCGGATTGGCGAGGACGCGTCGCATCGCCGCTTGCGGGTCACTCGTGAACAATCCGTTGTGACGCATCATGAAGGCGACATACGAGACGAATCGCGCCCACGGATTTCGAACCACCGCGAAAGATACGTACCGAGACCAGACATCCGCGCCCAAGGCGTCACGGATCTCACGCGCGAGCTGATGACCGTGCTCCACACTCGAAAACCCCGGCCGCTCGATGCGCTTGCGGACGAACAACGATACCTGTTCCTCGTCGTTGTCATCCAGAAACGGACGCAGAGCAAAGCGGATGCTGTGGCTCGCCACTTTGGGCACCGCCACGAACACGAACCGATGTTGATGCGAAATGATGGTCACGCGGGGTGCACGGACTCAGGCTGGCTCTTCGAAATAATCGACGATCAAGTGGATACGTCGCACCGGCGATGCATTGAGGACGCTGTGCCGACGCAGATTGTCGAGCTCATAGGCCTGACCGACGGCGAGCTTGATGTCCTCGCCTTCGACCCAAAATTGCACATCGGGATGCGTCTCGAGCGGCACGTGGACACGATGCGCCGCCTCGAGCGTCGGGCCATAGTCTTCGTGCTCGGGTATGTCATCACCGGGCCCCAGACAGGCAACCTGTGCATTCAAGACTCGACCCCGACGGGGATAGAACGACGCGATGCGCTGCGCAACGGGTTCGAATGCCGCGTGCAAGGGATCCCAACCGGTGAGCCGCCGCGTCGGCATGGCCGGACCACCCACCGTCATGAGCAGATAGATCGTCCGACTTTTGCGATACGGCGCCAGGCGCTTCTGGAATTCCTGATCGGCGTTCCACAATTCCTCAGGCTGCTGCAGGAGGCAAGCCTTGAAGCTGGTGATATCCACCTCACCGAGGTGTCGCATTCGTTCATCGCAACGCATGCGTCGATGCTAACGCGCTCATCGACCTATGGCCATCGTGCGCCGGAGGGAGAACAATACGCCCCGTGACGACCTCAGCCGTACCCAGCACGAACGACCAACAGCAACTCGCCGCCGCGCACACCGCGCTGACACAAGGCAAGCTCGATACGGCGCTGACCTTGGTCGAGACGCTGCTGCAGCGCCTCCCAACGTGGGCGCCCGCCGTGCATCTGGCGGGTCTGATCGCCAAAGCCGTCGGTGATCTCTCGCGCGCGGAAGATCTGATGCGCCGCTCGCTAGAGCTACCAGGCACGGCGCCACGCGCGCGCGCGGAGTACGCAAATAACCTCGGTAATCTGCTGCGCAGCGCCGGCTACCCTGCCTCTGCCGCGGCGGCGTATGAACTCGCTATCGAACTTGCCGCCTTGCCTCAGGCCGCGATCGGCCTGGCGCGCGCCATGCTCGAACTCGAGCGACCCGAAGAAGCCTTGCAGATCATCGCGACTCATACGGGCGCATCATCACCCTTGCTCGCGGTGCTCATCCGTTCCGAGGCGCTCGCGCAACTCGGCGAACGTCAGGCTGCGCTGAATGCGCTCGGCGCGGTGAACGAGGTCGAAAAGACCCGCAGCAGCTTCTGGGTGGCGCTCGGATCGCGCCTCGCCGCCCTCGGACGCTTCGAAGAAGCGGAGACTGCGCTCCTACCGCTGCTCTCCACACCGGATGCCGCGGCCGCCATGCTCGCCTTGGGTGAAGTTCGCGTCATGTCGCGCGACTGGGTCAATGCACTCGAGATCTTGAGGAAGGGAATCCAGCAATTCCCGCACAGCATCGAGCTACATAGTCGCCACGCCGGACTCGCGTGGATGATGGGCGATCATCGTTACTTCGCAGACCCGATGCGAAAAGCACTCGCCGAGCGGCCCACTCACAGCGGACTAAGACTCGCTTTGGTCACGGCTCTTGGCAATGCAGGTCTTCATGATGAAGCCGAGCAAATTCTTCGCGCCGGGCAATTGCTGCGCCCCAATGATCCGCATTTTCTCTCGCTGCTCAGTCTGCGATGCGCCGAAACGGATCGCCTCGATGAGGCAGCACAGTGGATCGAAACGGCCTTTTCGATCGCACCCGAATTCGAATTGGTACGCGAGCATGCGGCCATCGTCGCGCTGTGCCGCCAGCAACCCGATGTCGCTTTGACGCATACGCAGTGGCTGACAAGTCGACGACCGCTCGGACAATTCGCCTGGGCTTTGCACACGACGGCACTACGCAGCGCTGGGCGCGACGAGTGGCGACGCTTCGCCGACCCGAGCGCGGTATGTCATACCCGCGTGCTCACGCCGCCGGCGGGCCATGTGTCGATCGAGGCGTTCAACGCCAAGCTCGCCGATCGATTGCGAGCGCGACACAACCTCGCTGCGCATCCGCTCGTGAATTCCGTACGTCAGGGCACGCAGGTCGAAATCCTGCCTGAGGCCGAGACGGATCCGGTCATTCGCGAGTTCTTCGAGATGATTCGCGCACCGATCTCGAGCGTGATCGCCTCGATGCCCGCGGATCCCACTCATCCGCTCCATTCAAGAAAGACAGCGGATTTTCAATTCTCGGGTTGCTGGACCGTGCGTCTGCGCGGCGGCTCGGGCAAGCACGTCAGCCACATCCATCCGCGTGGTTGGCTGAGCTCTGCGTACTACGTGGAAGTGCCCGAGACGATCGCACAGGACCCAAACCGCGGCGGTTGGTTACGTTTTGGCGACCCGCCTTATCCGATCAAAGATTTAGCACCAAGTGGCTGGGTTCAACCCAAAAGTGGCACGCTGGCGCTGTTTCCGTCGTATCAGTGGCATGGCGTGGAGCCGTTTTCGGGCAAAAGCGAGCGCATCACGATCGCCTTCGACATCGTGCCGCGCCGTGGCTGAATGAACCGCAGTCGATTTGCCCGACGAGCTTAGCTCAGCCGAAACTGGCGCTCTGCTGTAGCCATACGTTGCACGATCTGCCGCTCTTCGAGCGACAACAACGGATTCCAGACATCGAAGATCATCACAACACGAATCTCATCGCTGTCGTTCCACGCTTCGTGCTCGATGGTGTCATCGAACACGATGACTTCGCCCTCGACCCAGCGGCGATTGTCGTAGCCCACTCGAAACAGACACGGCTCAGGCACGACCAAAGGCAGGTGCGCAACAAGGCGAGCATTTGATTCGCCATGATGCGGCGGAATCTTCGTCTTCGGCGCCAAGACAGAGAACATCGCGTTGGGACAGGTGCCCGCGAGATGCACCGAGTCGATCAACTTCAGCGCTTCGGCCGTCTTTGGGCAACGCGCGAGATTGGCCTCGACCGGCTCACCACCGCGATACAGATGAAAACTCGTCCACGAGCGCGAGTGATTGAGTTCCGCCCATTGATTCACCGGATCACCGGCACCGTACTGCACATACGGCGTGAACTCAGCGGCGGCCTCACTCAAAGCCGCGATCATTTCGTCGCGAATATCGGCGGTACGCTTCTCGAGTTCGGGGACCCAATC
>CAIVYV010000093.1 GCA_903910215.1 uncultured Pseudomonadota bacterium | reverse complement strand
GTGATGCACTTCGCCTCGTTCATCGAGGTGGGTGAATCGGTGCGCGAGCCGGCGAAGTATTACCGCAACAACGTGGCTAACACGCTAGCGCTGCTTGCGGCTATGCGCGAAGCGGGTGTTGATCGCTTTATCTTCTCATCGACAGCAGCAATCTTTGGTACGCCGCAATACGTGCCGATCGACGAGCGCCATCCGCGCGCACCGATCAACCCTTATGGCCGCACCAAAAACATGGTCGAAGACGTGTTGAGTGATTACGAGCGCGCCTATGGTCTGCGCTCGGTCTGCTTACGGTATTTCAATGCCGCGGGTGCTGATCCGGAAGGAAAACTTGGCGAACGACACGATCCCGAGAGCCACCTCATCCCGCTCGCCTTGCAGGCAGCCTCAGGACGGCGCGCGGGTCTGTCGGTGTATGGCACCGACTACGACACGCCGGATGGCACCTGCATTCGCGATTACGTGCATGTGAGCGATCTGTGCGAAGCACATTGGCTCGCGCTCGAGTCGCTGCGCGATGGTGCGAGCAGCCAGGCCTATAACCTCGGCAACGGCAATGGCTTCTCGGTGCTCGAAGTCATCGAGACGGCAAAAAAGGTGACGGGTGTTGATTTCGCAGTGAAGCACGAAGCGCGTCGCGCGGGCGACCCGCCGCGACTCGTCGCCGACTCTTCGGCCATCAAAGTGAAACTCGGTTGGTCGCCGCGTTACGCCGATCTCGACACCATCATCGCGCATGCGTGGGCGTTTGAACGCTCACGCAAGCCGAGCTGAATTAGCTCTTCGCGCGCGAGATGTACTCACCCGTGCGGGTGTCGACCTTGATGACTTCGCCCTGGTTGATGAAGAGCGGCACGCGTACGACGGCACCGGTCTCGAGCTTCGCGGGCTTCTGACCACCGGTTGCGGTATCACCGCGAACGCCCGGGTCCGTCTCGACGATCGTGGCTTCGATGTGCGCCGGCGGCGTCACGACGAGCGGCACGCCGTTCCACAGCGTGACGATGCAGGTCACGCCATCCTTCAGCCACTGCGATGAATCACCCACCGCTTCCTTACTCGCGGTGTGCTGCTCGAAATTGTCGGGCACCATAAAGTGGTAGAAGTCGCCGTCCTGGTAGAGATACTGCATATCGACGTCCATGACGTCGGCTGACTCGACCGAATCACCGGACTTCCAAGTCTTCTCAACCGTACGGCCCGTCTTCAGGTTACGCACGCGGACGCGGTTGAACGCCTGGCCCTTGCCGGGCTTGACCATCTCGTTCTCGACGATCACATACGGATCACCGTCGATGAGGATCTTGAGGCCGGACTTGAATTCGCTGGTGTTATAGCTGCCCATGTTCTCTCTTCCGCTTTGCGTTCCCGCGAGGGTCAGCCCAGAATATCCGGGCCAAAAAGGGCGCACATGATAACGGCTACCCCCCTCTCCCGCCAGCAGCCTGCCGCACCGACCTCCTGGCAGCAGGACTTTGCAGACTCCATCACCGATCCGGCGGAACTCGCCGACGTACTGCATTTGCAGGCCGAATGGCTCGAGGGCGCCCGCGCAGCGACGGCCAGTTTTGGTCTTCGAGTGCCGCGCAGTTTCGTGAGCCGTATGCGCATCGGGGACGTCAACGACCCCTTGCTGCGCCAGATCCTGCCGATCGGTGCCGAGCTCGACCGAGCGCCAGGCTATGTTTCAGACCCGCTTCAAGAGAACGATGTCGGTCTCGCACCCGGACTTTTGAAGAAATACGCGCACCGAGCCTTGTTGATCACGACCGAGGCCTGCGCGGTTCATTGTCGTTATTGCTTTCGACGCGAGTTCCCCTATGCAGACCAGCAGGGAGAACTTGGCCGCTGGCGCGAAGCCAT
>CAIVYV010000092.1 GCA_903910215.1 uncultured Pseudomonadota bacterium | reverse complement strand
GCTGCTCAAGCGCTTCGCGCGGGCTCAAAGAATCTGGGTTCAAAGCACGCAGTGCGTCGATCAGACTTTGCGTGCGTGCTTGGTCTGCCGCACGCTCCGTCGAGTCATCGTGCGTCGTATCAGCGCCCGCCGGTGCGAGTGCGAGCTCGCCTTGCGGGCCACCATCACTGCGTCGTAGTGCTTCGCTCTCGAGCGCGGTGAGATAGCGCTTCGCGTCCGCCAACACTTCGCGCGGAATACCGGCAAGTTTCGCTACCGCCAAGCCATAGCTGCGACTCGCAGGTCCGGGCTTCACGGCATGCATGAAGACGATTCCATGTCGGTGTTCAGTGGCATCGAGATGTACGTTGGCGACGCCCGGTAGTTCGGCTGCGAGCGCGGTGAGTTCGAAGTAGTGCGTCGCGAAGAGCGTGAAGGCACCGACTTTCGAAGCCAGATGACGTGCTGTGGCCCAAGCGAGCGACAATCCATCAAAAGTACTCGTGCCGCGCCCGATCTCATCCATCAGCACGAGACTGCGTGGCGTCGCGTTATGCAGGATATTCGCTGCTTCAGTCATCTCGACCATGAAGGTCGATCTGCCGCCTGCGAGATCATCGCCTGCACCGATACGCGTGAAGATCCGATCGATGGGGCCGAGCAGTGCCGAATCAGCAGGCACGAAACTACCCACGTGCGCGAGCAGCGTGATCAACGCCACCTGTCGCATGTAGGTGCTCTTGCCGCCCATGTTGGGGCCGGTGATGACGAGCATGCGAGTGAGGGCATTGAGGTCGATATCGTTCGGCACAAACGGCTCGCTTGAGAACCGCTCGACGACCGGATGTCTACCGCCACGAATTTTGAGCACCGGTTGCGAGGTGAATTCGGGTGCAACCCAGCGCAGCGCTTCGGCGCGCTCGGCGAGGCTTGCAATTGCATCGAGCTCAGCAATGGCAGATGCCGTCTCTTGCAGATCGGCTAGAGTCGCCGCGAGGGACTCGAGCACGGCGTCGTAGAGTTCGCGCTCGCGCGCCAAAGATTTATCGCGCGCACCGAGCACCTTGTCTTCGAAGCTTTTGAGCTCGGGCGTGATGAAGCGCTCGGCATTCTTGACGGTTTGGCGACGGATATAATCGGCGGGCACCGTCTCGGCTTGGCTACGGGAGATCTCGATGAAGAATCCCTGCACTCGGTTATAACCGAGTTTGAGCTGCGAGAGCCCGGTGCGTTCACGCTCGCGGGCCTCGAGTTCGAGCAGATAGGCGTCGGTGTCCTGCGAGATTCGGCGCAGTTCGTCGAGCTCGGCATCGTAGCCTTGGGCAATCACGCCACCTTCGCGAATGAGCGTCGATGGTTCGAGATCGATCGCGCGCTCGAGCAGCGCGAGTTCGCTCTGATGTTCACCAATGTGACGGCATCGATCCTCGATGAGCGCCGCGCTCAACGTAGCGAGCGTGGCTCGTAACGCAGGTAACGCAGCGATTGCGGCACGCAGCGCGGTGAGATCGCGTGGACGGGCGGACTTCAGCGCGACGCGCGCGAGAATACGTTCGATATCGCCGATCGGTGCCAAAGCCTCGCGCAAGGTCAGATGGTTGCGCGAGGCGAGCAACTCGGCGATGGCTTGGTGACGCTCGCGCAGCAAGCCCTGATCGGTGATCGGTCGATTGAGCAAGCGTCGCAGCGCGCGAGCGCCCATTGCCGTCACGGTGGTATCGAGTAGCGCGAGTAGTGTGGCGTCATCACGCCCTTGGGCACTCGAGTCGATTTCAAGATGGCGCCGCGTGATGGCATCGAGATGCAGACTCGCGTGTCGATCTTCGACGCGCAGCGCACGCAGATGCGGCAGTGCGGTGCGTTGCGTGTCGCGCACGTATTGCAGCAAAGCGCCTGCCGCGGCGACCGCAAGCGGCATCGAACGCTCGCCATTTGAATCGATGCCAAAGCCCTGCAGATCGAGCGTGCCGAGTTGTTCTGTAAGCAATCGCCGCGCTGTCTCGAGCTCGAAATGCCAAGGGGCGCGTCCACGCCAAGCCAGACTGCCGGTGCGCTCGCGTAACTCTGCACCGATCTCGCCGAGCCATTCTTCCGGAACGAGCAGCTCCGCTGGTTGCAGACGCTCGAGCTCGGACACGAGCGCCGAGTCGCCGTGACCCTCGAGCACTGAGAAGCGTCCTGCACCAAGGTCCAGCCAGGCCAGACCAAAACCCGAAGCCGTTGGCAGCACGGCGGCGACCAAGGTCTCGCGACGCTCATCGAGCAGCGCGGCATCGGTGACGGTGCCTGGCGTGATGATGCGAACCACCGCGCGCTCGACCGGACCCTTGCTTTTAGCGGGGTCGCCAATCTGTTCGCAGATCGCGACCGATTCGCCTTTGCGCACGAGCCGCGCGAGATAGTTCTCGGCGCTGTGATACGGAACACCTGCCATCGGGATTGGTGCACCCGCCGATTGACCACGCGCGGTGAGGGTGATGTCGAGCAACTGCGCCGCGCGCTTGGCGTCATCGAAAAAGAGCTCGTAAAAATCGCCCATCCGATAGAACAGCAACACGTCGGGGTGCTGTGCTTTCAGGCGCAGGTATTGCTGCATCACGGGCGTATGTTCGGCGCTCATCGCGCCATTATCGTCCATGCGATACTGGCCCTGCATGGAACCTGCAATGGACAGCCGAGTGCTCGATCGCCCGCTTGATCAACTCATCCGACGGCTGCGCGCCGATGCGCTCACCGTGGCGACGGCCGAATCTTGCACGGGCGGGTGGCTCGCCAAGCTGCTCACCGATCGCGCCGGATCCTCGGCGTGGCTGCTCGCGGGTTGGGTGGTCTACAGCAACGAGTCGAAGCAGCGGGAGCTCGCCGTACCTGCCAAGTTGCTGAAAGAACATGGCGCAGTCAGCGTCGAGGTCGTCGCAGCGCTCGCGCGCGCCGCGCGCCAGCGCAGCGGTGCGGATTTGGCGGTCGCGATCAGCGGCATCGCAGGGCCGGGTGGCGCCGTACCCGGCAAGCCGGTCGGCACGGTCTGTTTCGGATTTGCCCGCAAGCACGGCCGCGGCTCAGTGGTTGAGACGGTGACGAAACGCTTCCGTGGCGATCGTGACGCCGTGCGCCGCGCCGCCGTGCGCTATGCGCTCACGGGTTTATACAGTATGGCCTCCAAAGGCTCCCTGTATAGCCAGTGAACGCCTCGTGAAATAACGCGCTTCACCGACTTTTTCGGCTGATTCCACCGAGTTCGCTGTGGGATAATTTGCGCAACGAATCACTCTTTCCCGCCAACCTTTCTTCGGGGATCTCATGGACGACAATCGTAAAAAAGCCCTCACCGCGGCACTCGGTCAAATCGAAAAACAATTCGGTAAGGGCTCGGTCATGCGTCTTGGCGACGCATCCGCTTCCTACGACGTCGAGGCAGTCTCGACCGGCTCGCTCGGCCTCGACATTGCGCTCGGCATCGGCGGCTTGCCGCGCGGTCGCGTCGTCGAGATCTACGGGCCTGAGTCCTCGGGTAAAACCACGCTCACGCTCGAAGTCATCGCCGAGATCCAGCGCAACGGTGGCACGGCCGCCTTCGTCGATGCCGAACACGCGCTCGACCCCGTCTATGCCGAAAAGCTCGGCGTCAACGTCAACGATCTCTTGGTCTCGCAGCCGGATACCGGCGAGCAGGCCCTCGAAATCACCGACATGCTCGTTCGATCGGGTGCCGTCGATGTCGTCGTCGTCGACTCGGTCGCGGCGCTGACCCCGAAAGCGGAAATCGAAGGTGAGATGGGCGAGTTGCAGGTCGGCTTGCACGCCCGCCTGATGTCGCAGGCGTTGCGCAAGCTCACCGGCAACATCAAGCGCTCGAACACCATCGTCATCTTCATCAACCAGATCCGCCTCAAGATCGGCGTGATGTTCGGCAACCCCGAAACCACCACGGGTGGCAACGCTCTGAAGTTCTACTCTTCGGTCCGTCTCGACATCCGCCGCATCGGCGCGATCAAGAACGGCGAAGAAGTCATCGGCAACCAGACCCGCGTCAAGGTGGTCAAGAACAAGGTGGCCCCGCCGTTCCGCGAAGCCGAATTCGAAATCATGTACGGTCAGGGCATCTCGCGCGAAGGCGAAATCATCGAGCTCGGTGTTGCGCACAACTTCATCGAGAAGTCCGGTTCCTGGTACGCCTACAAGGGCGAGCGCATCGGTCAGGGTAAGGAAAACGCCCGCGAGTTCCTCAAGACCCACCCGGATATCGCCCGCGACGTCGAAGCGCAGATCCGCGCCAAGTTGCTGGTGAAGCCCAGCAAGGCCGGAGCGGCGGCTGTTGACGCACCCGAGAAAGACTGACACTCCTAGAGCAGCTCGCCTCACGTGATCTCACGCGCTGGCTTTCGTAACGCCGCGCCGGAACAACCGGAAAATCCGGAGTCCGCGCGGCGTTATGCATTGGGGTTGCTCGCGCGTCGTGATTTCGGCTCCGCGGAGCTCATCAACAAACTCACCGTGAAGGGCTACACGGCGGAGGCGGCAACCGAGGCGGTCGCCGCTTTGCAGGAAGAGCGGCTCCTCGATGACGCTCGCAGCCTCGAGGCGTTCGTGCGTGCTCACGCGGCGCGGGGGCAGGGTCCGATGCGGATCCGCCAGGAACTCGCGACGCGCGGTTTTCCGGCGGCCGAGATCGAGGCTGCCCTCAATTCGGGCCCGAATTTCGTCACGATTTGCCGCGAGGTTCGGCAGCGCAAATTCGGTGCCAAGCCGCCCGGCAGTTGGGCGGAGAAGGGCAAGCAGATGAGATTTTTGCAGTATCGGGGCTTTTCATCGGATCATATCCGGCTGGCACTGGGCCAGGACCCTGAAGACCCCTGAAAAACCTCGCATGACTCCGCCGACCCCGCAGGGCAAGCCGCCCTATATGAGCGCCGCCGATGTGCGCCGCGCCTTCCTCGAGTTCTTCCAGAGCCGTGGCCACGCTATCGTCGCCTCGAGCTCGCTGGTGCCGGGTAACGACCCGACGCTGCTCTTTACCAACGCCGGCATGGTGCAGTTCAAGGATGTCTTCCTTGGCAAGGACAAGCGCGATTACCTGCGCGCGACCTCCTCGCAGCGCTGCGTGCGCGCGGGTGGCAAGCACAACGATCTCGAGAACGTGGGTTACACCGCACGTCACCACACCTTCTTCGAGATGCTCGGTAACTTCTCCTTCGGTGATTACTTCAAGCGCGATGCGATCCGCCACGCTTGGGATTTCATCACCGGCACCTTGAAGCTCGATCCGAATCGTCTTTGGGTCACGGTATTCAAAGATGACGATGAAGCCGCCGATATTTGGCTCAAAG
>CAIVYV010000091.1 GCA_903910215.1 uncultured Pseudomonadota bacterium | reverse complement strand
TCGGGTTTCGCCCGCTTGTTCGGCGCTCGCAAGATCGATGCTGAGATACTCGAAGAACTCGAAACGCGATTGCTACAAGCGGACGTCGGCGTAGCGGTCACGAGCGAGTTGCTCGAAGGCCTGCGCAAGCGCATCTCGCGACATCAGTTGGATGATGTCGAGGCTTTGCGCCAAGCGCTGCGCGAGGACATTACGGCGCTGCTACAGCCGGTCGCTAAACCTCTCGTGATCGACCGAGGACACAAGCCCTACACCATCCTTGTCGTCGGTGTGAATGGTTCGGGCAAAACCACGAGTATCGGCAAGCTCGCGACCCGCTACACACGCGATGGTCTCAAGGTGATGCTCGCTGCAGGCGACACTTTCCGCGCGGCTGCCGTCGAACAGATCGGCATCTGGGCAGATCGCAGTGGTGCCGAATTGATTGCACAACAGAGCGGCGCCGACCCAGCTGCCGTCGCGTTCGATGCGCTGAATGCGGCGCGTAGTCGAGGCGTCGACGTATTGATCGCGGATACGGCAGGTCGCCTGCAGGCACAGGCACATCTGATGGAAGAGTTACGCAAGGTGCGACGTGTGCTCGGCAAAGCCGACCCCACTGCACCGCATGAAGTTTTGCTCGTGCTCGATGCAAACCAAGGGCAAAATGCGCTCGCGCAAGCCAAACAGTTCCACGACGCCGTGGGCGTCACGGGCCTTGTGCTCACCAAACTCGATGGCACCGCCAAGGGCGGCATCGTTCTGGCGATCGCCAAGCAATTAGGGTTGCCGATCCGTTTTATCGGCATCGGTGAAACTGCCGACGATTTCGGTGAGTTCGATGCCGCTGCTTTCGCCGCCGCACTCATCGATGGAGAGTGAATTCGCATGATTCGTTTTGAGCGCGTATCCAAGCGCTATCCGAACGGCCGAGAAGCCCTGCGGGATGTCACCCTGCAGATCGGCGCCGGCGAGTTCGTTTTTTTGACCGGTCGTTCTGGCGCAGGCAAGAGCTCGATCCTCAAGCTCGTCTCGTTACTCGAAAGACCAACACGCGGCACCGTGATGGTCAATGGTCAGGACACCGGCAGCCTGCCGGCGCGGGCGATCCCGGCCTTCCGTCGTCGACTAGGTGTGGTCTTCCAGGATCACCAACTTTTGATGGACCGTCCTGTCTACGACAACGTCGCCTTGCCGCTGATCGTCTCGGATACCCCATTTCGCGATATCGACAAACGCGTGCGTGCAGCACTCGATCAAGTTGGCCTGTTGCAGTACGAACGTGCGTTACCGCTCGAGCTCTCCATTGGGGAACAGCAACGCGTCGGTATCGCGCGCGCCGTCGTCGCGCGACCCACGATCCTCATCGCCGATGAACCCACCGGTAATCTCGATCACGCACTGGCACGGGATGTCATGCAGCTCTTCAAGCGCTTTCAGGAAGTGGGTGTCACGGTGGTCATCGCCACGCACGACCTCGCGCTGGTGCAGGAATTTGGTCAGCGCGAAATCCACATCGCCGATGGACAGGTGATCACATGACCACGCCCTCCATCTGGCTCACGCGACACATCCAGGCACTGCTGTCAGCGCTCGGCCGCGTACTGCGACGACCCATGGCGTCCCTGCTCACGACGGTCGTGATCGGCATTGCGCTTTCGTTCCCCGCAACGCTGTGGTTGCTCGTCAAAAATGCTGAGCAAGTCACGGGCGGTATCGCCGAAGCGATCGACATCACGGTATATCTCAAGACCGAGGTGCCGCTCGAAGAAGCCGAAAAGCTCGCCGCCTCACTCAAGTTACGAAACACGATCGATGAGGTCACGTTGATTCCAGCGGAACAAGGGCTGCTCGAGTTTCGTGATCGCTCGGGCTTTGGTGCGGCACTCGATGCACTGCCGGAAAATCCGTTGCCACATGTGCTCGTGCTACGACCTGCCGCCGATCACTCGAGTGCCGATAAGGTCGAGGCGCTCAAGACAGACCTCGCCGGTTTCCCGGAAGTCGAGGCAGCCCAGGTCGACACTCAATGGGTCCGGCGTCTCTCCGCGATCCTGCAGATGCTGGAGGACCTCTTCGCTGCGATCGCGTTGATGCTCGGCGTCGGCGTGCTCGCCGTCATCGGTAACGTGACCCGACTCGAGATCGGCGCGCGCCGCGCCGAAATCGAAGTCACCAAACTGGTCGGTGGCTCCAACGCCTTCGTCCGACGACCCTTCCTGTACGAAGGGCTGCTGTTCGGTGCGATCGGTGGACTCATTGCGCTCGCCATCACCCAGGCGGTGATGTTCGCCCTCGATATCCCGGTAGCCCGACTCGCCACTCTCTACGGCAGTGAGTTTCGGCTCTCTGGCCTCGGGGCAGCCGAAGCAGCGATCCTGCTACTCGTCGGGGCGGGCCTCGGCCTTACCGGCGCCTGGCTGGGAGCGGCGCGGCACCTCAGCCGGATCGAAGCACGGGGGTAAGCCCCCCGGTCGTCGCCCCATCCGGGAACTATGGGGGTGTTTAGCACTCTAATTGGGGGAGTGCTAAACTCTGGCTGAAAGGTGACCCCATGAACGTAACCGCCCTCGCCCCCCGACATACCGATCTCGCACTGACCGGTCCGCTTGGTAGCCTTGATGCCTACCTTGAGCGAGTGTCCCGCGTGCCGGTGTTGTCGCGCGAAGATGAGCAGGCCCTTGCCCGTCGCTTCCGCCAAGACGGGGATGTGGATGCCGCCCGCGACCTCGTTCTGTCGCACCTGCGCTTCGTAGTGCACATCGCCCGCGGCTACTCGGGTTACGGTCTGCCGATGGGCGACATCGTGCAGGAGGGCAACGTTGGCCTCATGAAGGCCGTCAAACGCTTCGACCCGGAGATGGGCGTACGCCTCGTCTCGTTCGCGGTGCATTGGATCCGCGCAGAAATTCACGAATACGTGTTGCGCAATTGGCGCCTCGTCAAAGTAGCGACCACCAAGGCTCAACGTAAGCTGTTCTTCAATCTGCGCCGCATGAAGAAGAACCTGACCTGGCTCTCGCCGAGCGAGACTCAGGCGGTAGCGACCGAACTTGGTGTCACGCCCGCTGAAGTCACCGAGATGGAACGCCGTCTGTCGGCGCGCGATCTGTCCTTCGATCCGACCCCGAGCGAGTCGGAAGAAGACGAAGCCTATTCACCTGCCACCTATCTGCCTGCGGCAGATGCCGACCCAGCCGAGCAGGTCGAAAATGAAGAGTGGGACGATGAAGCGCATGCGAGCCTCACTCGCGCGATTGCCTCACTCGATGCACGTAGTCGAGACATTCTGGCAAGCCGCTGGATGGCAGGGGATGCCGAGAAGGCCACCTTGCACGACCTTGCTGCCAAATATGGCGTCTCGGCTGAGCGCATCCGTCAACTCGAAGCCAACGCGATCAAGAAGCTACGCGGCCTGATGGTCGAGGGCACCGCGGTCAGTTGACCCCTTCGCGCGGCGCCGGCGGTGTCGTCGCCTTGCTGTAGCCGCGCGGCCTGATGGCCACTGTGTTGACGACGCGGGTGCAGCGTCGCCCATCACTCAAGTAATAACCGTATTCGAACGAGGGCGTTGCTCGCCCATCGCGAGCGAGCTGTTCACGAATCGTGTTTTCGAGCTCTTCGGGAAACGTAAAGCGCAATTCGAGATCCGTACTGCCACCCAGCTCGAAATCGACCAGCATCGAACGAGTCCATACCGAATAACCTGGGAAGACGCGCGCACAGGCCAGCGCTGGCACCGGATCGGCGAGCGCCGCCTGATAGCCGCCGAACATCACACCGCCCGGATTACGCGAGATGGCATTCAAGGGCAATCGGATTCGCACCTCTCGCCAGTCGCGATCGAGCTGGATGACCTTGATGCGCATGGCGAGGAATGGCGGATACCACTCGAGCATGCGCCCTTCGGGTAACAACCGACGCTCGGCAAAAAAGCGCAACAGGCGTTGCATTAAGCGCGGTCGACTCATCGTATGGCCTCCTCGAAAACGATGCTATGCAATAGCGCCGTGCGCAGAGCATCAGCGGCATAACCGCCCGCGAGTGTAATCACGAGCGGCAGACCTAACTGGTCTGCGAAGTCGATCACCCGTCGATCACGCGCCCGAATGCCTGCGTCGCTCAACGCAAAACGACCGTAGCGATCTCCCGCTGCCACATCGACACCCGCGAGATAAAAGATCACTTCGGGCCTGAAGCCACGCGTGAGCAGCGGCAAGTGCCGCTCGAGCTCATCGAGATAACGCGCATCATCGATGCCATCGGGCAGGCCGACATCCAAAGAAGATCGCATCTTACGCGCCGGATAATTGCGCTCACCGTGCATCGAGAATGTGAATACCGATTCGTCACCCTCGAAAATCGCTGCGGTACCGTTGCCTTGATGCACATCGAGATCGATCACGAGCGCCCTGCGCAGCAAATCCTCATGCTGTAGACGACGAATGGTGATCGCCACATCGTTCAAAACACAAAAGCCCTCTCCATGATCGGCGAAAGCATGATGGGTCCCGCCAGCTAGATTGCCGGCTCGCCCATCTGCGAGGGCAGCACGGGTTGCGAGCAACGTACCTTGCACCGCAAGGCGTGATCGCCTCAGCAAACGTGGCGTCCACGGCACGCCGAGCGCACGCTGCTCCAGCGCCGACAAACCCGTGTCGAACAAGCGCTGCAGATAGTCCTCGGTGTGTACCCGGGCAAGATCCTCTCGGGCGGCCTCCTCTGGGATGACGATAGACGATGCCGGCAACAGGCCTCTCTCACGCAGCAAGTCGTAGATAAGCGTGTACTTCGCCATCGGAAACGGATGCCCGGACGGCAGGGGGAGGAAATAATCGGGATGGTGACTGACTTTCAAGTTGACGCCGAATGCGATAGAAACGATGCGCTGCCGAGGAGACCGCATGACACGCAACGAGACGATCCCTTACCCGAACCCCCTGTACTCCTGGTACGTGGTGTTCGTTCTGCTGCTCGCTTACATCTTGGCGTTCGTCGACCGCGAGATCATTGCGCTGCTCGTGCCGGACATCAAGGCCAGTTTACAGATCAGCGATACCCAGATGAGCCTCTTGTTAGGCGGCGCGTTTGCGGTTTTCTACACCTTCTTCGGTGTGGCGATCGCCTGGTTCGCCGATCGCGGCAATCGTCGCTGGTTGATCTTCTGGGGCGTCGTCTTCTGGAGTTTGATGACGGCAGCCTGCGGCTTCGCCACGTCTTATGTGGCGCTCTTTCTCGCGCGCGTCGGTGTCGGCGCGGGCGAATCCGCCCTGAACCCCTCGGCCATGTCGATCCTCAAGGACTACTTCCCGCCCGACAAGATCGGTCGGGCGATTGGTCTTTATACCGCGGGTGTCTCGAGCGGCAGCGGTATCGCCTTCATCTTCGGTGGCGCGATCTATCCGAAGCTCAAAGAAATTGGCCCGGTCGAACTACCGCTGCTCGGCTGGCATGAGCCGTGGCAGTTGATGTTCATCTACGTGGGGCTACCTGGCCTGTTGATTGCACTGCTGATCCTCACCATCAAGGAGCCCATCCGTCGCGAGTTTTTGGTGAGTGGTATCAAACCGATTGCCTCACCAGTCAACCAGACGCTCGCCTATCTGCTAAAACGCTGGCGCGCATTTCTCGTGCTGTTCTTCGCACTCTCGGGTCTTGCCATCATGGCCTATGGCATCGGCTTCTGGATTCCGGAGTTTCTGCGCCGCACCTATAACCTGACGCCCGAAGAACTCGGTTACTGGATCCAGTGGCGCGGCGTGATCACCATCGTGTTCGGACTAACCGGCGTGCTGATTGGCGGTTTTCTGAGCGATTGGTTCCAGAAGCGTTACGAAGATGGCTACGTTCGCGTTTGTCTGCTGGCCTTCGTCGTCATGGCCACCGGTTACTGCCTCTTCACGCTCATGCCGACACCCTTGCTCTCGATACTGTTTCTGATTCCGGCCACGATCGGCGCGGCGGCGCCGACTGCAGCAGGGGCAGCAGCGGTGGTCGCAATCGCTCCGCCGACCATGCGCGCACAAGTCGTGGCCTTCTACTACTTCGTGTTGAATGCGGTTGGCTTCTTCATCGGACCGACGGCGGTCGCCATGGTGACCGACTACTACTTCGCCGACGAGTCACAACTGCGCTACTCGATGTTCATCGTCGCCACGATCGTCTCGATCATCGGGGCGGCCTTGCTCGTCTACAACTTGCCACACTTCCGCGCTGCGGCACGTGAGGCGCGTGAATGGGCGAATACCGCCAATTGAGGTCTACACTCGACGCGTAAACCATTTTCCGTAAGAGGAGCACTCACCCATGGCACAGGCACCGGCCGATCCGAAACTTCCGATCCTGCAACGCGATCATCGCAGCGTGATGGGGAAGATTCTCTACACGAGCAAGAAGCCGGAACGCCTGAATCAGGAGCGTGGTCGCGAGTACTTCCGCATGGATGTGCACGCCGACGGCACCCGCACCTGCACAGCGCACTGCGAGATCGACGATCGCCCCTCGGTGATGCGCGACATCACGTACTCGCTCGATGCGCACTGGATGCCCACCGACTGTTTCGTCAGGCTATCGGTCGGCAGTAAGTTCATGGGCTCGGGTTGGTTCCGCTTTCACCCGCAATACGCGGAGTGCGAAACCTGGACCTCGCTTGAGGGTCGCGTCTCGCAGACGATGGACCTCTCAACGCCTCTCCTCACTTTCCAGAACCATGCGATCGCCTGTGACGCCTGGCATCTGCGCCTGATCGACCAAAACAAACCGGGCGTCGTGCAACGTATCAACCAGATGCTGCTGTCGTCGCCCGATCACCGTGGCGCGACCGGACCCATGCTCTTCTCGATCGGCCTCAACCTCGTGTTCGTCGGCCCGGAAAAGGTCACGGTCGGCGCCGGCACCTTCGACGCGCTGCACTACCAGTTCGTCAGCAACCCAGAGTTGCCGCAGGAGCATCCGCCCTACGACGTCTGGTGCACCGCCGACGGGGACTACCTGTTCCTGAAAGGACAAGTCGCCGGCTATATGCAGACCTACTACGAATTGGTCGAGCTTTCCCGAGGGCCTCACTGGGGAAATTAATCGTGTTTCCGTGATCTATGTCGCATTTTTGTCACTAGACAGTCATATTGTTGGTTGTATACTCACCACGTTCGTGGCAGCCAGACAACACAGAACCCGGTCGGGCGACGTGGACACGGAAAAGGGTGATCCCTCATTTTGGGGCTCCCGAGGAATCGGCCAACAGCGCGGTTCCGCCGGATTCAATTAGCGTCCATGGGGCGACTCTTTTGCAGTCGCCGTATAGCGCCAGACCCGCAAGTGATGACATCTGCCCAGCAAAACCCCGCGCTTGCGCGGGGTTTTTTTTGATCAAGGCAGTTCGGTCGAGCCCATCAGCCAACGATCACACTCGCGAGCCGCACCACGCCCCTCGTTAATCGCCCATACGACCAGACTCTGGCCACGACGACAATCGCCGGCAGCGAAGACACCGGGAATATTGGTGGCGTAGTTGCCGTACTCGGCTTTGACGTTACGCCGATCGTCGAATTCGATACCCAGATCCTGCGGCAACACCGTCTCAGGCCCAGTGAAGCCCATCGCGAGCAGCACGAGTTGCGCCGGTTGGGTGCGCT
>CAIVYV010000090.1 GCA_903910215.1 uncultured Pseudomonadota bacterium | reverse complement strand
TCTGCGAGGCCCCTGCCCCGCGACGCGTGAATATCTGCACGACTCCGCCCATCGCATCCGGGCCGTACAGACTCGAGCGAACGCCACGCACGATTTCGATCCGCTCGATGCTGTCGATCGGCAAATCCTGAATCGCCGGAATACCAGCCGAAACCGAACCGATGCGCACACCGTCGATCAACCACAACACGTGATCAGACTCGCCGCCGCGCATATAAAGCGACGTCGGCTGACCGATACCACCTTGCCTTGCGATATTGATCCCTTCGACGCCACGCAACAGTTCATCGAGCGTGCGCGCCTGCAGCCGATCGATCTCGGCACGTTCAATCACGGTCACCGAGGCTAAGCTCTCGTCGAACTCTTCGTTCGAGCGAGTCGCCGTGATCACCACGCTCGACTCAGCCGCCCACGCACAAACGGTACCGAAAGGCACCAACAGGGCAATTGCCCGACCCCAACGAGTAATCATGGACATTCATCATCTCCGGAGCCGTGCACCACCCGTGCGCGTCTGCAGCGATTCACGAGGCCGGTCTCCGGACTGACGAGTGGAATCGGTTGTCGATTCCGCGGGCGATAGACCTTCCCACAAGCCGCAGCTTGCAGTGGTCGAGGAGAGATCGCCCTGCCTCGCTTACCGTTGCGGGGGCAGTGCCGGATTCACACCGGCTTCCCGTTTCACCCTCACCGCGACGATCGCAGTGGGGCACCTCACGAACGGGCGAGATGCTACGCTCGGCGCGCCGAGCCCGTCAAGCCAAGCACGGCGCAACGTCAGGAGCTGCAGGAAAGCGCCGAGCAACCCGGTCGATCACGCGCCCAGTCGGGACGACGCATCGCGTAGCGCTCGAGGCCTGCGCGTTTTTCGTAAGGATTACCGAGCACTTGCCGCAACTCTTCGAGTGGCGCGAGATCACCCTGCGTTGCCGCATCGATCGCCAACTGCAGCAAGTAATTGCGTGGCACGTAACAAGGGTTGACCACATTCATTCGCTCGCGACGCCGCTCCATGGACAGGCCGGCGCCGACACTCAACTCAGCTGCAATGCGGTCACGCCGCCATTGCAACCAAGCGTTCCAACGCGCGGCGAGCTCACTCGAAAAAATCTCAGGCTCGTAGATCGCTGCGCGCACCGCACCGATGTCTTCAACCTCGGCAAGCGTCCGGAAGAAAATCGTCATGTCAGTCTCGGCGGCACTCAACAACTCGAAGAGCGTCTCCATCGCTTCGGTGTCGCCGTCGCGATCAAGCGCATGGAGTCCTAGTTTTTGAGCAAGTGATCTACGGAAATGCTGCGCATAGGTTTCACGGTACCGCTCGAGCCCAACCTCGAGTGCCTCGCGCGACTTCACGAGCGGCATCAAGGCCCCGGCGAGCCGGGCGAGATTCCACAAGGCGATCTGCGGTTGGCGCCCGTAGGCGTAGCGACGCCCGCTGGCGTCCGTGGTATTCGGCGTCCAATTTGGATCGTAGTTATCGAGCCAACCATACGGTCCGTAATCGATCGTGAGGCCGAGAATCGACATGTTGTCGGTGTTCATCACACCATGCACGAACCCGACCCGCATCCAATGCGAAATCATCACGGCCGTACGCTCACAAATCTCGCCAAACCACGCAGCGTACTCGGGCGACTCGTCGCCACGCCAATACAGTGGATACTCATGACGTATCACGAAATCAGCTAATTCACGTAGCCGATCGAGCTCATCCATCGCCGCATGAATTTCGAAGTTACCGAAACGTACGAACGATGGTGCGACACGGCAGACGATGGCGCCCGGC
>CAIVYV010000089.1 GCA_903910215.1 uncultured Pseudomonadota bacterium | reverse complement strand
CCTCGAACGCCGGCCTGTTCGGGGTCACGCGAGTCGCCATTCGAGAAGAACGAGCGGTTGAAGCGCAAATCGAGATCGCCCCGTTGCTCGAGCGCGTTCACCCAGCCGATTTGCTGATCAGAGAGGCGACGCTCATCTTCAGGGGCCGTACGACTGACATTACCCTTCAACACCATATCGACGGTGTCATCAGCGAGTAGCCACAGAGTCTGTCGCTGCCCGATGAGATCCGGATTGGAGGTCACCGCGCGCTGCAACTCGATGGAGGCCGCACTGCTCATCAGGCCGTAGAGTTCGCGTAAGTTTGGCCGGCCTTCGACTTGCGGAAACTCCGCGCGCAGTGCCGCACGTACAAGCGCCTGGTAGTCGGCGACGACGAGATCATCGGGATCGCGATTGCCTGCAGGGTCGATCGTCTCGGGATCGTAGAACACTTCGAGCTTCACGTAGCTCTGCTGAAAGACCGAGAGCCCTTGCGCAAAGATCGTTCCGAACAAGAACACGACGAAGGCGATACCCGCACTGACGGCCGCGAACCCGTAGAAGCGGAAGCGACGCTCCGCGCGGTAGCGACGCGCAAGGCTATTACGCACCTGCTGCTGCGTCTCGACCGCTGACTTCACCGCCGCGTTATTCGTACTGTTCACGGTACTTCCTCACGACGTAGAGCGCGATGACATTGAGCACCAAGGTCACGATGAACAGCATCAAGCCGAGTGCAAACGCCGCCAGTGTTTTGGGGCTGTCGAATTCCTGATCGCCCACCAACAGCGTCACGATCTGCACCGTAACGGTCGTCACGGCTTCGAGCGGATTGGCCGTCAGATTGGCCGAGAGGCCCGCCGCCATCACCACGATCATGGTCTCACCGATCGCGCGCGAGATCGCGAGCAGCACGCCACCTACGATGCCGGGCAGCGCCGCACGCAGCACCACTTGCTTGATGGTTTCGGAACGCGTGGCGCCGAGTGCATAGGCACCATCCCGCAGGCTCTGCGGCACCGCGGTGATCATGTCATCCGCGAGCGATGAGACGAACGGGATGATCATGATGCCCATGACGAGCCCCGCCGCGAGCGCACTCTCGCCCGCCACATCGAGACCGATCGATTCGCCCCACACGCGCAAAATGGGCCCGACCGTCGTCACAGCGAAGAATCCGTAGACCACCGTCGGTACGCCCGCGAGCACCTCGAGCAAAGGCTTGACGACCTTGCGTACCTGCGAGGGCGCGTATTCGGCCAAGTAAATCGCGGAGAACAATCCGATAGGGACTGCGACGATCATCGCGATGAACGAAATCAGCAACGTGCCTGCAAACAACGGAATGGCGCCGAACGCACCGGAGGAGCCCACTTGATCGGCGCGAATCGCCATCTGCGGCGACCAGCGAGTCCCAAAGAGAAACTCCGACACCGGCACGATATTGAAGAAGCGCGTCGCCTCGAAGACCACGGAGAGCACGATGCCGAGGGTCGTGAGCACGGCCACGAGCGAACACAAGAACAGCAAGCCCTCGAAGACACGCTCGACCGAGTTGCGTGCACGCAGCTCTGGGGTAATGCGCGAGCGAGTGATGAAGAGACCGAGTACAGCGACCGCAAACGCGAGTGCGGTCAAAGCCATGCGCGAATAACCCTGCAAGCGCACGTATTCACTCGCCGCCACCGCGGCCTCTGCCGACACCTGTGATGCGGGAATGTTGCCCGCGATGACGTTGCGCACGTCGTTCAGGAACAAAGTGAAGCCATCTTGGCCGAGTGACATCACCGACGCAGGCAGATGCGAGGTGACGATCGCGATCAGCACGCGGTCCTGCACGCTCACCCACAGGATGACGAGCAGCAGTGCCGGCAAGCCCGCCCACAGGGCCGCGAGCAATCCGTAATGCCCCGGTAATGAATGCAGATCGCGGATGCCGCGCGCACCACCCGCCACGGCCAGCGCCCGCGCCTTTCCGATCTGGAACGCGACGAACGACAGCAGCGCCAAGGCAACGATCAGCAGCGATGGTGTCATGGGGAT
>CAIVYV010000088.1 GCA_903910215.1 uncultured Pseudomonadota bacterium | reverse complement strand
TGGAACAATCGCGGGTGGCATGATCGTGTTTTGGTTGCTGCATTTCTGGCTGCCCATGTTGTAAGCCCAGACCTCGCCGCTCCGATCGCCATCAAATTGAAACAATAATCCAAAGATAAAACGCTCGTATATTCATTGACAGAATGTCAATGACGCGGCAGATTCGCCGCATGAGCTACCTCGCCGAACGCCGTCTCGAAGAAAAGGAACGTCGCCGACTGGAGATCCTTGAGGCCGCGGCGGAAGTCGCCGGAGTCGTGGGTTTCGAAGCCATGACGATGGAGCAGGTCGCCCGTAAGGCCCGGCTGTCGCGCGCCCTCGTCTACGTCTACTTCAAGGACAAGCACGACCTGTTGATCGGCCTGTGCGTCCGGGCGCTCGAGGTGTTACGCGAGCGGTTCACGGCGGCGGTTGCTGCGGAGGCCCAGGGCTACAAACAAGTCGAGGCCTGCGGTCGAGCCTACGTCCGCTTTGCCTCCGACCACCCCACCCTGTTCGATGCGCTGGCACAGGTCGAAGCCCACACACCGATCGCCGATGACCCCTCGCTCGACATCTCACTGAAGGCAGGCGATGAGCTGCAAAACATCCTCGTCGAGGCCATCGAGCGTGGCAAAGCCGATGGCTCCATCCGCCCCGATGCCGGGCCGTCGGCACTCCTCGGTTTGACCCTCTGGGGTCTGATGCACGGGGTGCTGCAGCTCACCCAACACAAGTCGGGCAGCCTCGAGTCAGCGGGGGTGAGCCAACTCGAACTCATCGAACAGGGCTTCGTCTTTGCGGCCCGGGCTATCGCAAGTCCGTCGGTGCTTCGGTCATGAGGAATCGGACCTCGCGCCTCTGCGTCGCACTGCTAATGACCGCAGCCGGCAGCGCCGGCGCAGCGGCGGGTTCGATCGCCGGGCCGACCCTCGAGGCGGCAGCCACCTTGCCGGTTCCGGCTGAGCGGACGGTCGCCGAGATGCTAGATGCCTATGTGGCCGAAGCCCTGCGCTCGAATCTCGCGCTACAAGCGGCTGGTCTCGAAGTCGAGCGGAGCCAAGCTTTGCTCGATGCCGCCCGGGCGCGCTTCTTTCCGGAAGCCAACCTGAGCGCCCGCTATACCCGTGCCGAGGGCGGCCGCGAGGTGTCGCTGCCGCTCGGGGCCGCCTTCAACCCGGTCTATGCGACCCTGAATGAACTCTTGCTCGCCGACGGCAAGGCGCCGCGCTTCGGCAGCATCGAGGACCCGCGCTTCCTCCTGCAGCGAGAACGCGAGCAAGACTCGCGGATCAGCCTACGCCAGCCCCTGTTCGCCCCGGCGATCCCGGCAGCCGTACGTGCACAGCGAGCCGTGATGGAAGCGACGAGCTACGCGAGGCTTGCCCTCGAACAGCGTCTGCGGCGGGATGTGGCGGTCGGATACCTCGACTGGCTACGCGCCAGCCGCAGTAGCGACATCGTCGCCGCCAGTCGAGCCCTGCTGCAAGAAAATCTGCGCATCAACGAATCGCTGTTTCGTAACGGCACGATCACCGAGGATCAGGTGCTGCGTGCCCGCGCCGAATTGCTCACCGTCGAGCAGCAACTGACCGAGACCCGGCAACTGCGCGATCAAGCGCGCAGCTACCTGAATTTTTTGTTGAATCGACCGCTCGATATGACGCTCGACGATGCCACCATCGACGGTGAGCTCGCGCGCGCCTCCATTGATCTCGAACAACTGCGTTCACTCGCTCTCACGCAACGACCCGACGTCGGCCAATTCGAGGGCAACGTCAAAGCGGTGGAATCGCGCGTGGCCATCGCTCGCGCGGCGCGGCTTCCTTCGCTCGGTCTCGCCGTCGATGGTGGCACTCAGGGTGAGAAATACGAATTCGGACGCGGCCGCAATTACGCCACGGTCTCCCTGCTGCTGAATTGGACACTGTTCGATGGCGGCGCGCGTCGTGCGGAAGAGCGCGAAGCCAAGCTCGCCCTGCGCCAAATCGAAACGCAACGAGTGCAGCTCGCGCAACAGATCGCACTCGAAGTGCAACAGGCACTCGATCGATTGCAGACGAGTGAAGCCTCACTGAACGTGGCTGAAGCGCGCGCCGCTGCCGCCCGCGCTGCCTTTCGTATCGCGGGTCGCAAACGCGACGAAGGCGTGATCAGTCAGGTCGAGTTTTTGGATGCGCGCACCAGCCTCACCGCCGCTGAGTTGAATCTGAATGCCGTGCGTTTCGAATTACTCGCACGACAAGCCGACCTCGATTACGCCACTGGAGCCCCTCGCTCGTGAAATATCTAACGCCGTTAATGCTGGTTCTCTTCTTGAGTGCCTGTGGCGCTGCGCCATCGGACCCCACTGCCGATCAGGGTACACCGGTGCGTACGGGTATCGCGTCGAGCGGCCCCGCCATCGCGAGCCTGAGGACCAATGGCATCGTCGCGGCACGCGACGAGATGCGCTTATCGTTCAAGACGGGCGGCATCATCCGTCGGATCACCGTGCAGGAGGGGCAGTCCGTCAAGCAAGGCCAGCTCCTCGCAGAACTCGAACTCACGGAAATCAATGCGCAGTTCCAGCAAGCCAAGCAAGTGGCAGACAAGGCGGCTCGCGATCTGGAGCGCGGCGAACGTTTGCATGCGGATCAGGTGATCAGTCTGGAAGCTTTGCAAAACCTGCGTACGCAGGCGGCCATCACGGCCGCTGCACGCGATGCGGCTCGCTTCAATCTCGGTCAGTCGACCATCGTGGCACCCCGCGACGGCGTGATCCTGCGTCAATTGGCCGAGGAGCGCGAACTCGTTCCGCCGGGGCAGCCCATCATCGTCCTAGGCAGCAGCGAGCGCGGTCATATCGTGCGCGCAGCCGTGTCGGATCGCGATCTTGTTCGCATCAACGTGGGAGATCGAGCGGAGATTCGTCTCGATTCATATCCCGGGCGCGTTTTCACGGGCAAGGTGCTCGAGGTATCGGCTGCGGCAGATCCGCGCAACGGGCTGTTCCCGATCGAAGTGCAGTTCGAAGTCTCTGCAGATACCAAACTGGCGACCGGTTTCGTCGCCAAGTTGCAAATCACGCCCGCGGCCGCGAGTACCTCGAGCCTGACTTACATACCCATTGCTGCACTTGTTGAAGGTGATGGAGATATCGCTCAAGTATTCGTCGTGGACGGCACGGTGGCGCGCAAACGCGAGGTGAAGGTGGCCTTCATTGAAGGCGACACCGTCGCGCTCTCGAGTGGACTTGCCATCGGTACCACGCTCGTCACGGAAGGCGCGCTCTATCTCGTCGACGGCGAACGCATCAGCCCTGTTACAACCGAAGCCAACTAGGGGCGCGCCGTGTCGATACTCGAGTTTCCGATCAGACGCTATCAGTTCACTCTGGTGGCTTTTCTCTGTCTCGTGGCGATGGGCATTTACGCGTTCATCTCGGTGCCGCGCGAAGAGGATCCTTCGTTTCGTATCTCCGGTTTCGACAGCGCAGCGATCATGCCAGGTGCCGACCCCAAAGATCTCGAGCGTCTGGTAGCGAAGCCACTCGAAGACCGCCTCGCTGAACTCGACGACGTTCGACAACTCGAAACGGTGATCGCTGATGGCGTTTCGTTCACGATAGTCGAATTCGAAGCCTACGCCGATGCCGACAAGAAATACGAAGAAGTATTACGTGAGGTCAACACTCTTCGACCTAATCTGCCAGCCGAACTTCGTGAAATCAGCATTCGCAAGTTCAGCCCGGGACTCGTCAACATCGTTCAATATGCCTTGGTCTCGACGGAGGCTCCCTACCGAGAACTCGAAGACCATGCACGCGCACTGAAAGACGTATTAAAGGCTGTACCCGGCATTCGCACCTCCGAAAGCTGGGCCTATCCACCGCGCGAGTTGCGCGTCGAGGTCAATCTCGATCGACTCGCCGACCTCAAGCTCAACGCAGCACGGGTCATACAGGCACTCGATAGCGAAAATGCGAATATCCCCGCAGGCATCATCGACGTCGGCTCGCGCAGCTTCACCGTCAAAAGTACGGGTGCCTACGAGACTCTCGACGAAGTGCGTAATACGGTGGTGAGCTCCATCGACGGTCGTATCGTTCGCATACGCGATGTGGCCGAAGTGCGCTGGGCTGAAGGCCAATGGGGTCACGTCGGTCGATACAACGGACAGCGCGCCGTATTTGTCACTGCGAACATGAAAGAAGGGCAGAACATCCTCAAGGTTCGCAAAGCCCTAGGGGAAGCCGTTGATCGATATCAAGCAGGCTTGCCGAAGAGAGTGACATTGGAGCTCGGTTTCGATCAGTCACGCAATGTCGAATCTCGTCTCGATCGTTTGTACATCGACTTCAGCATCGCCATCGCCCTCGTGTTGATCACCCTACTGCCGCTGGGTCTGCGTGCCGCTGGCATCGTGATGATTTCGATTCCGTTATCGTTGGCGTTCGGTATCGCCGTGCTGCACTTTTTGGGCTACTCGCTCAATCAGCTGTCGATCGCCGGTTTCGTGGTCGCTCTCGGTTTGTTGGTCGATGACTCCATCGTGGCGGTCGAGAACATCTCGCGTCACGTGCGGCTAGGTTACGATCGAACTCGAGCGGCCATTCTTGGCACGCGCCAAATCATGCTTGCCGTACTTGGTTGTACCGCTACGTTGATTTTTGCCTTTCTGCCATTGATGGCCCTACCCGGAACAGCCGGCAAATTCATCCGAGTACTCCCCACGGCGGTCGTCGCCACCGTCGTCGGCTCGCTGCTCATCGCGCTTTTCATCATTCCATTTCTCGCGTCTCGCATGTTGCGTGACGAGGACGTCGGTCATTCGAATCGACTGCTACAGCGCATCATGGATGCGATTCATCGTTATTACCGACCGGCACTGCATTACTGTCTCGCCAGACCCAAGGCGACCGTAGCCACCGCGATCGGTGGTTCTTTGTTGCTATCTTTCCTGCTCGCGCCGGTGCTCGGCTCAAGTTTGTTTCCCAAGGCGGATACGCCGCAATTCCTCGTGCAGGTCGATACCCCGACGGGGACGAGCCTCGCCGAGACCGACCGCGCTCTTCGTTTCGTTGAGGCAGAGCTCGACAAGCTACCGGGCGTGCAATCCGTCTTCACCAATCTCGGCCGTGGTAATCCACAGATCTATTACAACCACATTCAGCGCAACGAGTCAGCGGGCTATGGCGAAATATTCGTCACTCTTGAGTCATACAGCACAAGGAAAACGCCTGATCTGCTGGATGGACTTCGCACTCGTCTCGATCAATACCCAGGCGCAAGAATTTCTGTCAAAGAATTTGTCAATGGTCCTCCGGTATCTGCGCCGGTTGCGATCCGCATCGTGGGGCCAGATCTGGAAGTTCTCGATCAACTTGCACGCGAGATCGAGACAGTGCTCGAGAAAACCCCTGGAACCCGTGACGTTCGAAATCCGCTGAAATTCCCGCGAACGAACATCGCACTCCAAGCGGATATCCAAAAAGCAGCATTGCTCGGCATTCCGGCGGTTGAAATCGACCGCGCTGCGAGATTGGCGATCTCGGGTCTACCGGGCGGCACGTTCAAAGATGAGAACGGTGAGCAGTATCCAATCGTGGTGCGTACCCCGCTAGATCGACGCGCCGACTACGAGGCACTGGAATCCGCGCGCGCAATGTCGGTCACCGGAGAGCTCGTACCGCTCGACCAAGTTGCCTCAGTTCAGTTTGAACCGGCGCCGGTGTTGGTATCGCGTTACCTGCGCGAGCGAGCGGTCACGGTGAATGCAGAGGTCTCACGTGGCGAAAACATCGCTAAGGTCACCGCCGACGTCGTCAAGCAGCTCGATGAACTCGAATGGCCTCGCGGTTATCGGTACGTGCTCGGCGGCGACGCCGAGGCCGGAGCCGACGCTTTCGGCGGAATCGGTACGGCCATCATCGTCGCTATCTTCGGCATTTTCGCTATCTTGGTGCTCGAGTTCGGCAGCTTCCGTTCGACCTTGATCGTGCTGACGGTCGTGCCGCTCGGCGTCTTCGGTGGCATGTTGATGCTGCTGATTACCAATAACGATATCTCGTTCACAGCCGCTATCGGCTTCATCGCCTTGATCGGCATCGAGATCAAAAACTCGATCCTCCTGGTCGACTTCACAAATCAGTTACGGGAAGAAGGCGTGCCGCTTGATGAAGCCATCGAGCAAGCCGGTGAGATTCGCTTCCTGCCAATTTTGCTCACGTCGGCGACGGCGATCGGCGGTCTGCTACCGCTTGCCGTACAGAACATCGGACTCTATTCGCCCATGGCCTGGGTAATCATTGGTGGCTTGATCACCTCGACACTGCTGGCGCGACTCGTCACGCCGGTAATGTACAAGCTGATCCCACCTGCTGGGCATGAGCCGAAAAATATCGCCCGGGGTAATCAACCCGACGCGTCGGGTGCGCTGCTCTAAACGCTCTCCAGTTCCCAGGTCACGAGCGGCGCCCCGCGGCGAATCCAGAAGCCGGCGCCGATGTGTCGGAAGTGTCGCCGTAAACGGCTGCGATACCACTCGGCCGTGCGCATGGTGACAGCGGGGTCCGTGCGACGCTGATCGGCGTTCTCGCGCCAGTCGCGGCGCGTCAATGCGCTGAAGAACAATACGCCGCGGCAAAGATTCGCGAAATTCCGCATCGCTTTCGCTGCAGATTCGTCATCAAGATATTGCAGTACGTCGTAGCAAACGACCAAATCAAAAGGCTGGCGCGGCCGATAATCTGCGATGCTGCCATTCAGCCAGCCGTATTTTTGACAAAGATACTCGCTGTACTCCAAGCCGACATAAGTCGCGCCAGGCAATGCACGCAACAAGGCGGTACGCATCAAGCCCAGGCCGCAGCCCGCATCGAGAACACTCCCGACCGGACAGTCGATGTGTTTGACGTAGGCTGCGATCAAATTAGCGCGCGCCGTCATCTCGGCCTGCGAGGTGACGGAGCTGCGCGCATTTCGATAAAAGCGCTGGTAGTAATCGCGCCCGAAGCGTTCCTTCGTCAAACGATACCCGCCAATTTTCGTGCGATTGTCGCAACCTGCTCGGGGTCGGCTTTCGACACTTCTGGATATTCCGTGAATCGCTCGGGAATCTTGATTGTCGCGTCGATACCCATCTGATCCGAACGGAAGGCACCAAACTGAGCCGACTTCTCGCAAGACGGGTCAAGAATCATGGGGATACCATCAGGCTGAATGATGGAATCTTTGACCGGCTGCCAGCGGGTCATCATCGCCCACTCGACTTGCTTGAGATCGTATGGGTCGACATCAGGCCCGACGACGATCACAAGTTTGGCCGTACGACCCCAGCGACCGGCAGAGCCCCAGACGGCGTGAATCACATATTTGCCGAAGTTCGGATGGGGTTTTTGCCAGCCATCGACCGACAACTGCACCACGTAGCACATGTTCGGCGTGACGGCGACGTCATGCACCTCGGGAATCTTCTTGCGCAGATCCGAGAGCACTTCACCTTCGACCGGCAGCAAGGCGATGTAGTTGTGATCAAACGGCGGCACCATTTCCATGGTGGCATGCCATATCGGATTTTTTCGATAAGAGAGACACTTGATACGCACCATCGGAAACACTTGGACCCGATCGTAATAACCGACGGGGTTCGAGTGCCAACCAATGGCCTCGAGCTCATCGGTAATGACCTCGCCTTCGAGCACCCATTCGGCGTGCGCGGGCACTTCGAGATCGACCGTCTCGCAACGCACCATCTCGACCGGTGACCCACGCAGTCCGCCTGCGAAAGCCGTTTCGTCAACGTTGAACGGCACACCGGTCGCCGAAGCCAAATGCAAGGCAGGGTCACAAACGCCCGCGATCGCTACTTCCAAGCGCTTGCCCATCTGCGAGGCTTTGAAAGTGTGTCGACCAATATCGGAGAACGGCGGATTCCACCAATAAAATGCCGCCAGATCGCGTTTCGCTCGCTCGGGCGGATAAGCGCCACCTTGGGGATGCGTCGCATCGAGAAACTGCGTGAAGCGATACCAACCACAATTACGACCGCCGGTCTCCGGATCCTTGGAGAACGTCATCGCGTTTGTGATGTAAGCGGGACCTTCTTTACCAAACCAAACGTGTGGCAACTGTTTATCGAGCGACACATCATCGCCTTTGATAATCACGTCCTTGCAGGGCGCTTTCGATTTATCGATCACCACCGGCGCATGCCAACGCGCAGGGTCAGCGAGCACTTCCGAGTGATAGAGCTTGGCTTCACGCCAATCGCGAAAACCGATGGTCATCGCCGTGCGCTCACGGGTACCGAAGGGATTGAACAGAATCGGGATGCCTTTGGTATTCACGGCATCGACGTTGTTGAGCATCAAGGCCGGTCCGTCTTTGGCGCAGATGTAGTTCATCAACGACTGCAGCTCGTTGGTCCCGCGGCGCCCATCGAACGGAACGTCGATGTGCTTCAGTTGACCCTCTTGCTCGAGCAGCGCGAGATATTCGCGCATGTCCTTGAACGCCATGATGACCCCTCTTGAGTTGATCCCCGAGCGGTGAGCCTACCGCCCGGCCACTATCCTGCACCAGCCCAAGCTGCACTACCGACTCGCCATGTCCCTAGGTCGGACAGACAAGGCCATGCCACCGCCACGGCGGCGGCGTACACCGCATGATCACGCACTCGAATCACCCGCAGGAGTACGCCCCGTGTCCGAATCCACCCGCAAAGTTGCCATCGTCACCGGATCGGCCACGGGAGTCGGTGCTGCGGCAGCAATCATGTTGGCCGAGCGCGGCTGTCACGTCGTCGTCAACTACACCCGCAGTGAGGCTGAGGCGCGCGAGACCGCAAAGCAGTGCGAGGCCAAAGGTGCCGAGACGATCATCTTCCAAGGTGATGTGGCCGACGATGCCGCCTGCCAAGGCATGGCGGCTGCTGCCATCGAAAAGTGGGGGCGCATCGACTACCTGATCAATAACGCCGCCAAGACCAAATTCAATCCTTACGAAAACCTCGACGGATTATCAGCGGACGACTTTCTCGCGATCTACAAGGTGAACGTCGTCGGTGCTTATCAGATGGTTCGGGCCGTCACGCCGCAAATGAAGAAACAAGGGCGCGGCGCTATCGTCAATAACTCTTCCATCGGTGGCGTCACGGGCATCGCCTCATCGATGGCTTATGCAGCGAGCAAAGCCGCGCTTAATATGATGACGCAATCGCTCTCGCTGGTGCTGGGTCCTGAAATTCGTATCAATGCCATTGCGCCGGGCGCGATCCAGACGCGCTGGCTGCAAGGCGGCATGACGCCAGAGCAATATCAGGATTTCCTGGTGAATGCCGCAGCGATGGTCCCGCTCAAGACGGTACCAACGGCAGAGCAGATCGCCGAAGCCCTCGTCTGGTTTCTCGAAGGCGCCAGTGTCATCACCGGTGAAGTGCTGATGGTCGATGCCGGCCTGCACTGCGGCCGCCTGCCGCCGTCATCGAGCAACAAGGCAAGCTGGGATAGCAAGAAATAGTGCTATTGATCGAGCGGTACGCGCCGCAATTCTTTGAATATGTCTTCGAGGAACCGAGCTCGCTCATCTTTCAGACGAGCGGTCAAGACGGCGTCGGGAACGTGGCGCTCGATCTCGTCGTGAGCGACGATACCTTTACTCTCGAGCAATGACTCGAGTGTCAGTCGGCGCTCGCGCTCGATCCAGACTTGCGCCGCCAGCTCGAGCAACATGCGCACGGTGGCATCTTGGATCGGATCATTTAGATAAACCGGATCATCGCCGACGATGGGCGTACCGCCCTCGGGGGTCTGCACCCGATCAGACACGGGTCGCGAACCAATGCTGCATGTAGCCCGTGCCACCGGCTCGTTTTGCGAGCGGCGCCGCCGCTACCTGGAATCCATTTGCCGCCAAAATATCGCCGAGCTGGCAGTCGCAGAAATCCTGCGAATATGGTTCGCCATTGTGGCGAGCATCGAACCAGCGGTGATACCGCTGGTAGGGCGACTTACCTTCCGTGCCGGTGAAATCGTAAATCGCAAAGATGCCCCCACGACGCGTGACCCTAGCGGCCTCACGCACGGTTTCGTGAATGATGCGAAGCGGCAATTCGTGAAACAGGATGAACGCGAAGGTTACGTCGAAATGAGCGTCCGGAAAGCCCGTGCGCTCGACGAGTCGTTGCGCGAAATTGACGGCATCGCCCTGCATCGCCGCGCGCCGATGCGCCACACGCAACATCGGAGCCGAATGATCGATACCCCAGACTTCCGCCTCGGGGTAACGACGATGAAACGCAGTGCTGCTCTGCCCGATCGAGCAGGCGAGATCGAGAATGCGGTTGGCCTTGCCGTCACTCGGCGCCGGCACGGTACCGACCAACTTGGCGTGCAATTCGTCTTTGTCGTTATCACCACGGAAAAATACTTTCGTACCGTAGTGATAGAGAAAGCCCGACAGCTCGTCCTTGTAATAACCGTCTGGCTGCAAGTGGAAATGTACGTTGGTGTAGGCAGGATGCTCGAATGCAGGGTCGAGCAGCAAGCGACCGGGGCCACGCCCATCCCACTTGGTGAGCTCGGCCGTCAGTTGCGCACGCTGCTCATCGAAGCTGCGTTCGATCGCATGCCATTTCATTTCCTGCTGGCTGCGAGCCAGCCGATCTCGCAAACGGCCAAGCGGCAAAGAGTGGACGAACTCGCGAATCTCCTCGACGTCGCCCCACGGACGACCACGATTCGAAGAGCGCTGCTCGAGCGCGCTGTTCAGTCGTTCTTCGAAATCGGCGCCTTTACCCAAAATGAATTCGCGCAGCCCCTCGACGAAGTCGAGATAGGCAGCATCAGATCGCCGCGCAAGCGGCGGCAAAGTCTCAGGGGTGGTGCTCATATCGGTTGTGTGACCGGATTATAAGCAAAGAGTCCCAAACCCTCATCCGCAGCCTTGCCTTTGGTGCGCTCTTTGTACGTATCGGTATCCGGCGCGTGGAACATTTTGCCCGCCCGACGAGACTCCTGCACTACGAAGGCCGCTCGCTCGCGGCGACCGGTCTCGTAACGAACATAGGCTTCTTCGATGGAATCGGACTCCACGAAAGCGCGTGCGAGCACCACAGCATCCTCGATGGCAAGTACCGCGCCGTGCCCTAGGAAGGGCAGCACGGGGTGCGCCGCATCGCCTAGCAGCGTCACGCGACCCTTCGACCATTGGCTCAAAGGTTCACGATCGAACAAGCCCCATTTGAACAATTGCTCCGGTGGCACCTGCTCCATAAAGCGGGTGACCCACGGCGTCCAATCGCGGAACTCTTCCAAAAGCTCTTCAACGCTCGATCGAATCGACCAGCCTTCCTCGGCCCACTCTTTTCGCTCGGCGAACGCGACGAAGTTCAGCAATTCCCTATTGCGAACCGGATAGCGATTTACGAGGTGCCCAGGTCCCACGAATACGCCCGAAGCCGGCTGCAAAATTTCCTGGGGTACGCGCTCCATGGGCACGAGGCCGCGCCATGCGATGTAGCCCGTATATTGTGGCTCGAGTGCACCAAAAATTTGATGGCGTACGATCGAGCGTGACCCATCGGCACCAATCAGCGCATCGAAACTGCGCCGAGTGCCATCGGCGAAATCGACTCGTACACCGGCACTCGTCGATTCGATGGCGACGCAGCGCCGATCAAGTTCGATGGCGGCAGGATCATGCCGCCGCACTTCGGCAGCCAAGGCATCGTGCAGATCGGCGCGATGGATGAGGTAGTAACGCTCGCCGTAGAGCTCTTGCAACCGTGCGCCGCGATTGATCCATACGAGCGGACGAGCGTCCTGGTAGTGACGGACGCACTGGTCTTCCGGGTGATAGGCCTTCTCTGCCAGCGTCTGATGCAAGCCGAGATGATTGAGCGCATGTGCCGCCGTCGGACTCAATGAAAGACCTGCGCCCACTTCGGCTAGATGAGGGGCTTGCTCGAGCACGACTGGCTTGAAGCCCGCGCGTTGCAACGCCAACGCGACGGACAAACCGCCGATTCCGCCACCCACGATGCCGATGCTTGCTGCTTTCACGGTGGGTATTCAGCCTGAGCACTCGCTCGCACCAAAGAACCATGGCAGCCTCGTCCAGACTGCGGACAAGCCTGGCCACGAGGCGGTAAAATGGCCTGTGCCTGCCAAAAACATCCACGGGAATACCCCGAAAATCGGTTTCGTCAGTCTCGGTTGCCCCAAAGCACTCGTGGACTCCGAACGCATCCTCACTCAACTTCGTGCCGAAGGTTATGTCGTCGCGCCTGATTACGAATCGGCGGATCTTGTGGTCGTCAACACCTGCGGATTCATCGACTCTGCAATCGACGAGTCACTCGATGCGATCGGTGAAGCGCTCGAACAGAACGGCAAAGTGGTAGTCACCGGCTGTCTCGGTGCGAACCCGCAACGCATTCTCGAGAAACACCCAAGCGTTCTGAAGGTCACAGGTCCACATGCCTACGACGATGTGCTCTCAGCAGTGCATGAACATCTGCCGCCGCTACATGATCCATTCGTCGATCTAGTCCCTGCGCAAGGCGTTCGTCTAACTCCGAAGCATTATGCGTATCTCAAGATTTCCGAGGGCTGCAACAACAAGTGTAGCTTCTGCATCATTCCGGATCTGCGCGGCAAACTCGCGAGTCGTCGTATCGACGAGGTTTTCAGAGAAGCTGAAAAACTGGTTCGCTCAGGTGTCAAAGAATTATTGGTAATCTCGCAGGATACGAGCGCGTACGGCTCGGATATCCGATACGCCAAAGCGGAGTGGCGTGATCAATCTTGGGAAACGCGCTTCCTTGATCTCGCCCAAGGACTCGGCTCACTTGGCGTGTGGGTACGTATGCATTACGTCTACCCTTATCCGCATGTCGACGATGTTATCGCGCTGATGGCCGAAGGTCGCGTGCTTCCCTATCTCGACATTCCGTTCCAGCATGGCAGCCCGAGCGTGCTCAAGCGTATGCGTCGCCCCGCCCACGCCGTGAATACGCTTGACCGCATTCATGCTTGGCGTCGTAAATGTCCGGATCTGACTTTACGCAGCACGTTCATCGTTGGCTTCCCGGGTGAGACGGAAGCCGAATTCGAAGAGCTGCTGCAATGGCTGGAAGAAGCGCAGCTCGATCGCGTTGGTGCATTCAAATATTCACCCGTCGAGGGCGCCAGAGCCAACGACGTGGCAACTCATGTGCCCGTCGAAGTTCAAGAAGAGCGGCTCGAGCGCTTTATGCAAGTAGCGCAAGAAATTAGTGCGCGACGACTGGCGACTCGTATTGGTCGTGAAGAGACGGTTTTGGTCGATGCCATAGAAGGTAACACCGCCATCGCACGTTCGCGTGGCGATGCGCCGGAAATCGACGGCATCGTCCGTGTGGCGCGGGGCGGCCATCTCGTGGTCGGCGATTTCGCCAAAGTTCGGATCACGGGTGCCGATGCCTACGATCTGAAGGCTTCGCCACTGAAGGGTTGATATCCATGAAAATCATCATCGGTGCATTGCTCGCAGCACTGTCGATCACGTCGGCGCTCGCCGAGACCGTTCTCATCACGGGAACCAATCGGGGTATCGGCCTCGAATTCGTGAAGCAATACGCCGAGCGTGGCGCCACGGTGATCGCCACCGCACGTCGACCGACCGAAGCGAAGGAACTAACCGCACTGGCGTCACGGTATCCGAATGTCACCATCGAGGCTCTCGATGTCACTGACGTCGCTGCAATCGAGGCGCTGGCCAAGAAATATCAGGGCAAGCCGATTGATATCCTGATCAACAACGCAGGCACCTTGGGTGATGTGCCCAAGCAAACCGTCGGTAATCTCGATCAGAGTGAATTTTTGTATGTCATCAATGCCAATACGTACGGTGCGCTGAAGATGGCGGAGGCGTTCAAACCCCATCTCGCGGCGAGCACGCAAAAGAAGGTGTTTGGCATGTCGAGTGGACTCGGATCCTCCGCCATGGTGACTCGGCGCGGCGGCTTCTACGCTTATCGAGCGAGCAAAGCAGCCCTCAACATCGTGTTTCGCTCACTAGCGGCGGACTGGCGTGATCAAGGCATCATAGTCGGCATCATCGCACCGGGCATGGTCGAAACGGATCTGCTGCGCGCCTCGGGATTTCAGGGGCGCGGCATCACACCGACCGAAAGCGTCAACGGCATGATCAAAGTCATTGACGGCATGACGCTGGAGAACAACAGCGCTGCAATCAATTACGACGGCAAAGTTATCCCTTGGTAAATCGATAACCCGCGTCGCTGATCGGCAAACGACGAATGCGTTGACCGCTCGCGCTGAAGACGGCGTTGCAGACGGCAGGTGCCACAGGTGGCAGCGCGGGCTCGCCGAGACCACTCGGTGCAAAATCACTCTCGATGAAATGCACGTCGATACGCGGATCGAGACCCATCCGCAGCAATCGATACCGATCGAAGTTGGTCTGCGCCACGCGTCCGTTGCGATAGTCGAGTTTTTGCTCGAGCATGGCGCTCAAACCATCGATCACCGAGCCCTGACATTGGGATTCGGCACCACTCAGATTCACGATTGGGCCGACGTCGCACACCACGGTCACCGAGTGCACCGTGATGGCCTTATCGTCGCTCACACTGACCTCAGCCACCTCGGCCACATGGGCTGTGTGACTGAAATAGAAGGCCAAGCCGCGCGCACGACCTTTGGGTAGCGGAGTTTTCCAGCCGCTCTTCTCAGCCGCGAGTTTCAGCACACCGGCGGCCCGTCCCGTATGCAAGGTATTGCGATTGCCAGGTGTCAGCCAGCGTGACTCACCCAAGATCTCGAGCAGGAAGTCGAGATGATCCCGTCCTGCGGCAACTGACATCTCATGCAGGAAACTCTGCAGCGGGAAAGCGAACACACTGGCCCCGGGTGCACGCCAGAAACCTGTGGGTGAACCCCACGGTAATTGAGTGCGCGTGTAACGAAAGTTCGGTATCAGTTGGGAGAAGTCTTCCTGCGCTCGTAAATCACCGCCGAGTACCGGCTTCTGACCATCGCGTGTGAAAGTGACGAGATGCTGCTGCCATCCGCTCGCGCGCCCTTCGGCGTCGATAGCGGCACGCAAGCCGATCGTGCCGCCGGCACGAACGAAGTCGTGGGTCATGTCATCTTCGCGGGTCCATTGCAGCTTCACGGGGCGACCGAGTCGCTGCGCGATGGCAGCCGCCTCGCAAGCGTAGTCGTTCATCAGACGACGGCCGAAGCCACCGCCCACTCGCACCGGATGAATCGTGACCTTCGATTCGTCGACCTTCAACACGTTGGCGACGTTCTTCTGTGCCCGTTGCGGTGTTTGACTCGGCGGCCAGAGCTCACAACCGCCCTCGGCCGTCATGCGTGCCACACAGACCTGCGGCTCAAGCTGCGCATGCGAGACGAATGCGTACTGATAAGTCGCCTCGATCCGACGAGATGCGTCGGCAAGGCTCTGCGCGAAATCCCCCCGCTCTGCGACGACTTCCGAACCGTCGAGTTTAGCCATACTCAAAGATTGAGCACTGCTTGTCGTCCAGTCGTCTTTTGCTGCGTTAACCTCATTCCACTCGACTCGCAACTTCCGGCGTGCCTTGAGCGCCGCAAAGGTCGAAGTCGCAACGATCGCCACCCCGGGCTGAAACTCGACGATATCACCATTACCCTCGAGGATGAACGCGTCGATTACGCCGGGCTCACGCTTCAACTCTTCAAGGTTCGCATTCGCGACCAACCCGCCCACGGCCGGACATTTCACGTAGAGCGCATAAGCCATATCGGGCAGATAGACGTCGCTCGCAAACAACGTCTGGCCGGTGACGACTTTACGGTTGTCGACACCGCCGATACGTCGTTTCAACAAGCGTCGCTCGTTGGCAGATTTGAGAACGACCTGCTCGGTCGCGGGCACGGGCAAGGCAGTGGCATCCGCAGCCAACTCGCGATACGTCAAACGTCGTTGGGTCGCCAGGTGATGTACGGCACTATCACCGCGGGTGACACACTCAGATACCGGCACCTGCCAGCGACTCGCAGCAGCAGAAGTCAGCATTGTGCGCGCGGTGGCGCCCGCACGACGCAGCGGCTCCCAAGCACGGGGAACGGAGGTCGACCCACCGGCGGCCTGCGAGCCATAGCGAGCGGCGTCGATGACAGCCTGACGAACCTCGATGTCTTCCCAATCGGCATCGAGCTCTTCGGCAACGATCATCGGCAGTGCGGTTTTGACGCCCTGGCCGATCTCGGGGTTAGGCGCAAACAGAACGATTCCGCTCGCCGAGATGTGCAGGTACCCGTTCGGCACGAAGTCGCGGGGCGCTTCGGCTGCATCCGCATTGACGATCAAGCCTTCCGCCGAAAAAGCGAGCGCCAATACTGTGCCGGTCGCACCGCTGAACTGCAGGAACCGGCGTCGATCGATCGATGTGGGGATCATGGCAACCTCGCAAGCCTCGTCGCGAACTCGTTCTATTGTGCCATCTCGTGACGAGTTGTCAGCGTTTCGACCTCGTTTCGTCATCGCTGTGCAACGCCCACACGGCATTTTTGGCGGATGCGAGTCGTACTGGTCACGGATGCCTGGGAGCCGCAAACTAACGGCGTAGTAAGCACGCTGCGTCAAACGATGGCCGAAATGCAGCGCCTCGGAATCGAGGTGTTGCGGATTTCACCGGAACAATTCGCCACCATTCCCTGCCCGAGCTATCCCGAAATCCGCTTGGCCGTATTTCCCGCGCCTAAGGTCGGCGCATTACTCAATGATTTCCAGCCCGATGCGATTCATATCGCCACCGAAGGCACACTCGGTGTCGCAGCGCGACAATGGTGTATCGCGCGTAAGCTGCGATTTACGACGTCCTATCACACGCAGTTTCCGGAGTATGTGCGTGCGCGTTGGCCTATTCCGCTAGCGATAAGTTACGGGTACATGCGTTGGTTTCATGATGCGGCGACACAGACGATGGTGTCGACTCATGAGATGCAGGTATCTCTAGAGAAGCGGGGCTTTCGAAATCTCAAGCGTTGGGGCCGTGGTGTCGATACGGAATTTTTCAAACCGGTCGAAACCGGCCAGCGAGAGTCGCCACCGCTATTTGCTTACTTGGGCAGGGTCTCGATCGAGAAAAATATCGAGGCATTCTTGGCGCTCGATCTGCCCGGACCAAAACTGGTGATCGGTGACGGGCCCGCTCGTGAGATGCTCGAGCGCCGCTTCTCTGAAGTCCGTTTTACGGGCGTTCTCAAAGGCACTTCGCTGGTCCACGAATTAAATCGTGCGAGCGTGCTTGTATTCCCGAGCCGTACCGACACCTTCGGGCTCGTCATGCTGGAAGCAATGGCTTGCGGCGTGCCGGTGGCGGCCTTCCCGGTCACTGGACCGATCGACGTCGTGACCCCCGGTGTGACCGGAGAGTTGAACGAAAACCTGGGCGTTGCAGCAATCGCCGCATTGCAACTCGATCGAGATCAGATACGAGAAGTGGCGTTGACCCGTTCATGGGCCAACGCCACTGCAGAGTTTCTCGATAATCTTGTACCGGTGAAGCGCGTTACGACAGTCGCGCTGCACCGACCTCAAGCATCATCGATCAGAGCTTGACGCGCGCTCCGACGAACACGCTGTAGCCAAACTTCTCGTACTCGTATACGCGGCTGCGATTGCCGTAGTAACGGATACCGGCCGTGTTGGTGAGATTCTTAGCTTCGGCGAACATCTCGAAGTTCTTGTTGAACTCGTAGCTGGCCGTCAAATCGAGCTGATCGCGCCCTTCCCAGTAGAGATCCAGCTCACCGTCCTCGGCATTGATCTCATTCAGGTAATCACCGCGGTCGGTATAGCTCAGACGAATGCTGATCGGGCCGTGCTCGTAGAACAGCGCAAAGTTCGAGACCGTCTCCGACTGGCCGGGCAGCGGGAACTTGGAGCGTCCTGCGTAGGTGCGACCCACATCGATTTCAGCGTCGACCAGCGTCAGATTCGCGAACACGCCGAAGCCTGACATCCAGCCCGGTAAAGCCGTGAATTGTTGCTGCCAAGCGAACTCGACACCCGACAGGGAACCGTCGGCGTTCTCTGGCGTGACCAAAGTCGCAGCTTGACCGATGTACGTGCCAGCGCTACGCAGGGTGTAATTGTAGTCCTTGAGATCCTTGTAGAAAGCGCTCGCCGACAACAAGCCCATCTTGTCGAAATAATACTCGACGGATACGTCAAGATTGTTTGACAACGTCGGCTTCAGGTCGGGATTACCGAGAGAAACAACCAGCGCCGAGCCTTCCTGAGTCTCCAGTGCGCGCGGAACGATATCCGTGAAGTTTGGGCGCGTCATGCCACGAGTGAGCGCCGCGCGACCGATCAGGCCATCGCTAAGCTCATAACGCAAAGTCACTCCCGGGAAAACATCCGTGTAGGAGCGGGTATCGGTACGTGATCGAATCGTGCTCGTACGCGCATCGAACACCGGTGCTGAGCCGGTGGTCTCAGTCTTCTCGACGCGAACGCCAGCCAAAACACCTAGGCGATCGTAGTCGAGATCCCACATCGCATAACCCGACAAGATCTGCTCGTCGGCTTGGTAGTCCGCGGTTGCCGACTGCTCAACACGGGGCGGCGAGGTTTTTTTGGTCGTGTCGAAATAAGCGTCTGCCAGCGCTGGGTCGATCTTGAAGCCAAGATCGTAGCCATAGTTTTTGCTAGGCGTGCTTGTCAACAGAGCGGACAGCGGCGAGGATGGTGCCGCAGTCGACGCACGATCGCGAAAACGGTTTTCGTCAGCCTGACGCTCGCCATCCTTCAACTTCAAGCCGAACTTGAACTGCCCCTCACCACCGCCTACGGTCACTGGCATTCGCGCGTTGATGGTGAACGCTTGGGTTTCTTCAGCCGTCGTACTCGTACGATACGCATTCTCGCGGAACGAGAAATTGCTCGGTGTGAGGTGCTGGTTGGAAGTAAACAACGAAATCGCCGGTTCGAGCGTGCTGTTACGGTAATCGTAGGACAACGGTGCCGTCGCGGTGCCGAGCGCCGAGGTTCGGAACAGAAGCTCGTCGCGACGCGGATAGGTTTGTTCCGTGTCCGCTAACGACAACGAAGCGTCAACTACGAGATCACCAAACGATTTCTCGCTACCAACCTCAACGGTGGTGATCTGGTTTTGCTGAATACGGTGGCGAATCTGCTTGGCTACACGAATGTTACGGAAACTCGCGGTTTGATCGGTTGCGCCCGGCAGCAACACGCCTTCTGACCAGAGCACGAGCAACTGGTTGCGATACTCGTCATCCGTAAACTTGGAGTGGGTTCCGCGAACGAAGAAACGATCGTTGTCGGCATTGCGCCACTCAGCCGCACCGGTGAACGCGATGCGCTCGCGCTGGGTGTTGTAGTCCTTGAAAAGGTTCTCGACGATGCCGAATACAGATCCACCCTCGGGTCGCGGCAGACGGCCCCAGACGGTCTCGATGTTATCAACTTCGCGATCGGTCTCGGAGTAGCTCGCAGAGAACAACAGTCCAAATTTGTTGTCATCGCCCCAGATGTTGCTGATGGAACCTGAGCCGCGCTTATCGTGGGTACCGCCGAAATCGTTGTAGGAACCACCCGCGGACGCGCGCGCACGAAGCCCCTTGTAGTCAAACGGGGACTGCGTCTTGATATTGACTGCGCCGGTGATGGAATCTGCGTCCTGGTCCGGGCGCAGTGTCTTGCTGATTTCCAACTGACCGACGATATCGGACGGGATCGTATCCAGATCGATTGCGCGAGTGGTCGGGTCCGGTGCGGTGATGCTTACGCCGTCGATCGTGACAGCCGAGAATTCTGACGGACCACCGCGCACGTTGATGTAACGGCCTTCACCTTGATCGCGCGCGATCGCGATACCGGCTACGCGTTGCAGCGCCTCGGCGATATTCGGGTCGGGGAAGCGACCGACGGTGTCTGACGAAACGACGTTCGTCACGCCCCGCGAATTTTTCTGCTGCTCGGCGGCGCGCGCGGCGGCATCGACGATGGCCGTAATCACCACCTCTTCAAGCTGGTCGGTTTCTTGCGAGCGAGCCGCGGT
>CAIVYV010000087.1 GCA_903910215.1 uncultured Pseudomonadota bacterium | reverse complement strand
CCACGCGGGGGTGATCGAGACTGAACATCACGTGGATATCACGATCGAGATTCGCGCGACTCCCGGCGGGAATCACCGAAGGCCATTCGATCGACAGGGGTTGAGGGATCGCTGTCACCGGGTCGGGCGCTGGGGCATCGCGTGTCGCCGCTTTTTCTTTGAGCTCTTCGAGGCGCGCCTCGAGCGTACGCGTCATGAAGGCTACCGCGGCCTCCTCGTCGATGCCGCGGCTGATCAGGGTTTGCAGTAGAGAGTCTGGTGACTCGCCTTTCTCGATGCAGGAGATGACCCAGGTGCGGGTTTCGGGAGTGATGGCGGCATGCGTAACCACGACCAAATCATAGCGCCGCGCTTTATGACACGCATTGTCATATAGCGGTCACGACCCTGTCACATTGGGTCGCCATCCTTGCCTCCGATTGATTTTGCGCCCTCGCGTTTGCGCCCCAACGGAGTCTTTCCCACATGAACAACGCCTCTCAGTCTCGCAATCTTCTGTTCTTGGCCGCCTCCGTGGCGGTGCTCGCTGCGTGCGGCGCCGAGGAAATTTCCTCGCCCGGTAGCGGTGGCAACATCAGCATCACCAACAACACGCCGGCTCCGCCGCCGCCGCCACCGCCGCCGGTGAGCACGCTGGTGACGCCTGCCGCGGGTTGTCCGACGATCGATGATGCCGCGGGTCTCACCGACCTCGGCACGATCTCCGGCCCGACCGGCACGTATCGCAACTGCGGTTTGCCGGCGCGCATCACGCGCAGCAGCAAGCTGACGAAGATTCCGGGCCTGCTGTACTCGCTGCCGGGTCGCGTCGATGTCGGCACAGATCTGGGTGCCTCGGGCGGTACGGGCGTGACGCTCACCATCGACCCGGGGGTCGTGATCTTCGGCTCGACCGGCGTGTCCTGGTTGGCCGTCAACCGTGGTAACCGCATCAACGCCGTGGGTACGGCGACCCAGCCGATCGTGTTCACGAGCCGCGACAACGTGCTCGGTCTCGTCACCGACGATTCGCAGGGTCAGTGGGGCGGCGTGGTGCTGCTCGGTCGCGCGCCGATCACCGATTGTACGGTGGCGCCGAACGCGGAGCCGGGCTCGGCGAGCTGCGAACGTCAGACCGAAGGCGCGACGGATCCGGCCTATTTCGGCGGCGCGACCCCGACCGACAACAGCGGCGCCATGAAGTACGTCCAGATCCGCTACTCGGGGTACGTACTCTCGGGCAACAGCGAGTTGCAGGCTCTCACCACGGGTGGTGTGGGTAGCGGCACGGTGCTCGAGTATATCCAGTCGCATAACAGCTCGGACGACGGTCTCGAGTTCTTTGGTGGTACGCAGGACCTCAAGCGTCTCGTCGTGACGGGCGCCGACGATGACAGCATCGACCTCGACACCGGCTATCGCGGTTTGATCCAGTACGCGATCGCTGTGCAGAAGACCTCGAGTAGCCCCGACTCGATGATCGAGCTCGACTCGACCAATGCACTCGAGAACAACAAGCCGCGCACCTGGATGCGTATCGCCAACTTCACCTTCATTCATCGCAACCCGGCCACGGGCAACGGTGCTGCGATGCGCTTCCGCGGTGGTGCGGACGTGTCGATGGTCAACAGCTTGTTGGTGTCGCCGATAACCTGCTTGCGCCTCGATGGCGCCAACATGCTCACGACCGACGCCGCGATCGACAAGCTCGGCCCGCCGGTCTTCAAGTCAGTGGCCATGCAGTGCGGCACCACGCCGTTCAGCGGCTCTAGCGGCTTGACGCCGGCGCAGGTGGATGCGGTCTTCAACGTGGCTGGCAACAACAACATCTCCACCTTCACCAACAGCCTGACGGGCGGCTTCATCAACGGCGCCAACGAGACCGGTCGCACAGCGACGGATCCGAAGACCATTGCGGCTGGTTTCGATACCACGACCTATATCGGTGCGGTGAAGGATGCCAACGATACGTGGTACGCCGGCTGGACCTGTAACTCGGCCACTGCGAACTTCGGTTCCACCAGCAAGTCCTGCACCTCCATCCCGTAAGGCACGGATATCGATCCGAACGGAGGGTCGCGGTCATCTGACCGCGGCCCACTCGGTGGAAGATTGCTGACGAACTTGAGGACGACCATGGACCACCTGCTTGCCCGTCAAAGAATGCTGTTGCTCGTCGTAGCGTTAGCCGTTCCACTCGCCGCTGCCCAAGAGGTACCGCCGCCTGCCGAGCAAGCTGCACAGCGGCCTGCTGCGGAGGAGGCGGTCGAGGAAGTGGTCGACATCGACATCGCGGGCGAGATTGTGATCGTTGGTCGTCGCGGTGATCGCAACATCCAGCAAGCGACGACGCAGGTCATCTCGGTGCTCTCGGCCGAAGACATTGCCCGAACGGGCGACGGTGACGTCGCGGGCGCCTTGAGTCGCGTGACGGGTTTGAGTGTGGCCAGTAACGGCTTCGTTTACGTGCGCGGCCTTGGTGATCGCTACTCGCAAGCTTTCTTGAACGGCTCGCCTCTGCCGAGCCCCGAGCCGCTGCGCCGTGCAGTGCCGCTCGATATTTTTCCGACCGACATCGTAGCCTCTTCGTTGGTGCAGAAGAGCTACTCGGCCAACATGCCCGGTGAGTTCGGCGGCGGGTTGATCAACATCACGACGCTCGCGGTGCCCAAAGAGCCTTTCGTCAAGGTCGGTTTCGGCACGAGCGGTGACTCTGAGACGACGGGTCAGCTCGGTTATTCACACTTCGGTAGCAAGTGGGATCCTTCGGGTAAGGACAGCGGCGTACGTGACGTGCCGCCGGCACTGGCCGCATTCTTTGCCAGTGGCGAGCGGATGAGTGCGGGCAAGGTCAATACCGGCGCCATCGCCAAGCAGCTCGTGAACACGCGTACGGGCCTTGTGCAGCGCCTCGACGAGATGCCGGCGAACTTCTCGGGCAACATCACTGGCGGCACTTCGCTTAGCCTGGGTGACGGTGAGTTGGGATTGATCGCCACGGCGGGTTATAGCAACGCCTGGCGCACCAAAGATATCACCGAGCAGAGCCCGGCGAGCCTCGATCTGTCGCGTCTCGATAAGGACTATCGTAAGGTGGCGAGCGAAAATCGCATCGTCATCAATGGTCTAGCGGGTCTCGGTTACGAGTATGGCGACGGTCACCGCCTGCGCTGGACGAACCTCATCGTTCGCGACACGTTAAAGCGCACGAGCCTCGCTGAAGGCAAGCAGAACAACCAGCGTCCGACCTTCGATTTCCTCGAGCAGGAAACGGGTTGGTACGAGCGTCAGTTGTGGTCCACGCAATTGAGCGCTGGGTTCAACTTGGATCCGCTGAAGGTCGATGCGCGAGTGGCGCTCGCCAAGTCGACTCGCGAAGCGCCGTTCGAGCTCGGCATGGGTTATTCGAAGTCGAACATCGCGGCGAGCCCGTACGGTAACTACTTCATCAATCGTCTCGACAACGGCCAGACGGGCTACGGTCGCATCGCATTCTCGGATCTTGAAGAAGATCTGTTCTCGTACGGACTTGATCTGACGTACAAAGTGTCTCCGACGACGGTGCTGTCGGGCGGTATCGAATACGGCAAGACCGAGCGCGACTCCGAACGTCGTGAGTTCCTCATGTTAGCGCCCTCGAGTTTCCTCTCTGGCGTCGCCATGTTCCGCCCGGATTATTTGCTAGGGTCGGCGGTGGTCGAGTACTTCGGTATCGGTCTGGTCGAATCCACCGAAACCGATCCTGCGTTCACGGCCTCACTCGAGACTCAGGCGGCCTACGCGCAACTGCAGACCGAGATCAGCGACGGTCTCGAATTGAGCATCGGCGCACGTTACGAGCAGGGCGAGCAGACGGTGGCCCCGTTGCAGGTGTTCAAGACTGCGTCGACTTCCGAGGCGGGCACGAATCTCGACAACGACTATGTTTTGCCGGCGCTGACTCT
>CAIVYV010000086.1 GCA_903910215.1 uncultured Pseudomonadota bacterium | reverse complement strand
TCGCGAGATGCGCTTGCGCAGGCCTTCGAGCAACTCGCTCGTGACCGCTACGCCGACGTCCGCTTGTAGCAATCGCGTTTCGAGTTCTTCGAGTATCTCAGCATCGATCTTGCGAGCGCCGAACAAGCGGGCGAAACCCGAGGCCAGGCCGCTTTGCGGCTTGATCAAGCGGTCTTTGAGTCTGGCGAAAAAACCGCCCTGGGATTCGGCTGGCATAGAGAGACGGATTTTAGGCTACCCTGCGCCTCGGATGGCCAACTCCAACGAAGTTCGTATCATCGCGGGTCAGTGGCGCGGTCGGAAAATCCGTTTTCCGGCCGGTACCGCCATTCGACCGACGCCTGATCGGGTGCGCGAAACCCTCTTTAATTGGCTCGCACCGATGATTCGAGGTGCGCGCGTGCTGGATACTTTCGCCGGCAGCGGTGCGCTTGGCCTTGAGTCGGCCTCTCGCGGCGCCGCGAGCGTGGTGTGCCTCGAGACCGATGGACGCTGCGTGACGGCGCTACAGGATCGCTGCCGCGAGTGGGGTGCCTCACAGGTTGAGGTGGTCAGGGCAGACGCTCTGCGATGGCTTGCTGCCGCGCGGCCAAGCGCCAGCGCCCCGTTCGATTTGGTGTTCCTCGATCCGCCCTTCGATGCCGATCTATGGTCGCCGGTAGCACAACGTCTTGAAGAGGGTCGTTGGTTATCGCCGCAAGCATTCGTTTATCTCGAGATGCCTGCTGAGCGTGCTCTCGCAGGATTACCACCGACCTGGAAGCCGTGGCGCGAGGGCAGAGCCGGTGAGGTCGGGTATCATCTGCTACGACGTCACTCTGAGGGAGGGGAGCCTTCATGAAGCGCAACGCCGTCTATCCGGGCACCTTCGACCCGATCACTAACGGTCATCACGATTTGGTGCGCCGAGCTTCGAGCATCTTTGCCAAAGTCGTGATCGCGATCGCAGCGAACCCCAACAAGGCGCCGCTATTCCCTCTCGAGCGACGCGTCGAGCTCGCTCGCGCCGTGCTTTCGGATTTGCCGAATGTGGAAGTGGTGGGTTATTCCGAGCTGACGGTCGATTTCGCTCGTAAGAACGATCTCAATGTCATCGTGCGCGGGTTGCGCGCCGTATCCGATTTCGAGTTCGAGTTTCAGCTCGCCAACATGAGCCGGCATCTCGCGCCGGAGATCGAAACGGTCTTCATGACACCGCAGGAGCAGTTCACCTTCATTTCTTCGACGCTGGTGCGCGAGATCGCAATCCTAGGCGGCGACGTGTCGGAGTTCGTGCATCCGGTGGTGGCGAACGCGCTGCGCGAACATCGACGAGTGCCGAAGTAAGCTCACCGGTTTTGGTGAGATCGACCGCTCGCCACAGATACCAGGCAGCGGCAGAGCGGTAAGGCGCCCAGCGTGCACCATGACGAGCCAGCTCGCCGGGCGTCGGCAACTTTCGTTTTTTGAACAGCAGTTTGAAGCCGCTGCGCACGCCGTAGTCGTCGACAGGTAACACATCCGGCCGACCTAACTGGAACATCAACATCATCTGTACGGTCCATCGACCGATGCCGCGCACGGCGACGAGACGTTCGACGATCTCCTCGTCATCCAATTTGAGCAGTGCGTTCGTATTCGGCACAGTTCCATCAAGCGTCTTGCGCGCTAGATCCTGCAGCGCGAGCACTTTGGCAGCTGAAAGCCCCGCTGCACGCAAGCTTGGCACATCGAGAGCCAGCACGTTGTCAGGCGTCGGAAAAGCAGACTCATCGAGCGGATCACCGCCGCATGTGTCGATAAAACGCCGCAGTATCGAACGCGCCGCCGCGCCACTGATTTGTTGTGACACGATCGCTTCGGCCAGATGGCGAAAGGGTGAAGCGTATTCTTTGGGTCGTAGTCGATAAGGGCCCGCGATCGAGATCAACTGCGCGATCTTGTGATCCGCACGCTCAAAGTGCGCGAGCAGTGTGCGACGCGTCAACACTCGAGGCTTCAACTTTGGCACCGATGGCACCAGTAGGTTGATCTTTGACCGAGTACGCGCTGTCGTATCGGGTCGCCGCAATGACGGCAAGGCTCGCTTGCGCGCTCGTAAACGAACAGCTCCTGACGAAAGTAGCCAGGTTTGCCGTCGGCACCGACGTAGTCGCGCAAGGTGGTTCCGCCGACGCGAACGGCCATTGCCAGCACGTCTTTGATCGCGGCGACGAGTTTACGAACTTCTTCGTGTGACAAACCTTTCGCTTGTCTGCTCGGTCGGATGCCGGCATGAAAAAGTGCTTCGCTGGCGTAGATGTTGCCGACCCCAACGACGATCGCGGCATTCATGATCAAGATTTTGATCGCGACTCGACGGCCGCGAGTGGCTTGCCACAAGTGAGCCTCATCGAATGATGCCTCGAGTGGCTCGGGGCCCAAGTGCCGCAGAAGTGGATGTTGTGACTCGTCGCCGCTCACGCAGTGCAATGAGCCGAACCGGCGCGGATCGTTGAAGCGCAGCACTTTGCCCGACTCGAGCAGAAGGTCTATGTGATCGTGTTTGAGACGCGGCGTGTCGGCGGGCAGCACCCGCAGACTTCCCGACATGCCAAGGTGCAGCAGCAAGGTGTCGCCCGAGTCGAGCCGAAAGAGTAGATATTTCGCCCGACGTTCGACGGCGACGATATGAGTTCCGTCGACTCGGCGTGGTAGATCGAGCGGGACGGGCCAGCGCAGTCGCGACTCGTGGATGCAGAGCGCAGAAACACGCACGCCGCAGACGTAGGGTTCTACGCCGCGGCGTGTGGTTTCAACTTCAGGAAGTTCCGGCATGACGGCGCACCGTCATCCTGCGCGTGAGGCGCAGGGCGCCGATTACTTGATCTTGGTCTCTTTGTACGCGACGTGCTTGCGCACGACGGGATCGTACTTCTTGACGTCCATCTTCTCGGGATGAAGGCGCTTGTTCTTCATCGCGACATAGAAGTGGCCGGTACCGGCGGACGAAAGCAGTTTTACTTTTTCGCGCATGGGTAGGTGCTCCGGCTCAGATCTTCATGCCTTCGGCACGCAGCTGCGCGACGACGGCATCGAGACCGTTCTTTTCGATGGTACGCAGGGCGGTGGTGCTGACGCGCAGCGACACCCAGCGCTTCTCGCCTTCCAACCAGAAACGCTGCGTGCGCAGGTTCGGCAGGAAGCGGCGACGCTTCTTGTTGTTCGCGTGCGAGACGCGGTTGCCCGTGGTGGGACGCTTGCCAGTGAGTTCGCAGACGCGGGACATCGGAGGAAGCCTTTTAAAATCAGTTAGTTACGACTGCCCGGGGCCGTGGCACCCGTGCAAAGGGTCGCTTTTATACCAGTCTGGTCAGCCGGCGGCAAGTCTTTCGGGGTGTCAGATCAGTCCCTTCTCAGCGAGCGAGACGATCCGAGGGCCTGCCACGATCAGATGATCGAGCACCCGGATATCGACTAAGGCGAGTGCATCGCGAAGGCGCAGAGTGATGAGCTCGTCGGCCCGACTCGGCTCGGCAACGCCAGAAGGGTGATTGTGCGCGAAGATGAGGCTCGCTGCATTGTGAGCGAGAGCCTGCCTCACGACCTCCCGCGGGTGCACGCTCGCCCCATCGATCGTGCCGCGAAACAACTCCTCGAAGGCGATGAGCCGATGCCGGGCATCGAGGTAGAGGCAGCAGAACACCTCGAAGGGTCGATCGCGCAGTCTCGAGACCAGAAAGCGTGAGGTTTCGCCCGGTGAGTTCAGTGATTCCCCCGCCAACACGTCAGCGGCGTAGTGACGCCTAGCCACCTCCAGAGCAGCGGCCAGGCGGTCCGTTGTCCGATTGCTGCGAGTCTTCGGCAGCGCTCGAATCAGCGCGTGTAGTGAGCCGTGCACCGCCAACAGATCGTTACTATCGGTACGGTGACCCATCAACAGCTGCAGCAGTTGGCCATCGGTCAGCGCTTCGAGGTCTGGCGAGCGGATTTTTTCACGCGGGGTCATGACCGGCGAGGATGGCGCGCGGTGCGATGGCTGATCCAGCGCTAAAACTGGAGTGAATCACCCCATAACCAACCGGTGTTCGACGCCGCGACCGACCATCGCGGATAATCCGCCGATGTCGACTTTGCAGCATCGCCGGATCGTCCTCGGGGTCAGCGGAGGTATCGCCGCGTACAAGGCACCAGATTTGGTCCGTCGCTTGCGCGAACGTGGCGCCGAAGTGCAGGTGGTGATGACGGCCGGTGCGCAGCGCTTCGTCACTCCCACCACGTTTCAGGCGGTTGCAGGTCGAGAGGTGCGCGCCGAATTGTGGGATCCGGCTGCCGAAGCCGCCATGGGCCATATCGAACTCGCGCGCTGGGCTGATTTGATTCTGCTTGCGCCGGCAACGGCCGATCTCATCGCGAGGCTCGCATCCGGGCGTGCCGACGATTTGCTCGCGACCTTGGTGCTCGCCACCGATGCGAAGGTGGCCCTGGCGCCGGCGATGAATCGCCTCATGTGGGCGCACCCGGCAACGCAAGCCAACATCGCGATCCTGCGTCACCGCGGAGTCGAAGTTCTAGGTCCCGGGCGTGGCGAGCAAGCCTGCGGCGAGACGGGTGATGGTCGTATGCTGGAGCCGCTCGAGATCGTATCGGGTGTTGAACGTCTGCTGCCCGCTGCAGAGAGCACTGTGCTCGCCGGTAAACATGTTTTGATCACGGCGGGGCCGACCCGTGAGCGCCTCGATCCTGTTCGCTACATCAGCAATCGCAGCAGCGGCAAGATGGGCTTCGCACTCGCGGATGCCGCGCGCGCTGCTGGCGCCGAGGTCACGCTGGTGGCAGGCCCCGTGAATTTGCCGACACCTACTGGCGTCAAACGCATCGATGTCGAAAGTGCCGCGCAAATGCATGCGGCTGTCGAAGCGGCCGTAGGGTTAGCCGATGTATTCATCGCTACAGCAGCCGTCGCCGATTACCGACCGGCAGTGGTCGCCGAGCGGAAGATCAAAAAAAGTGGCGAGCGTGTCGAGATCGTGCTCGAGCGTACACCGGATATTCTGGCGTCAGTCGCTGCTCGCGCGCAGCGGCCCTTCGTCGTCGGCTTTGCCGCGGAGACGCATGACGTCGAGACTTATGCGCGTGGCAAGCTCGAGAGCAAGAATCTCGATCTGATTGCCGCTAATGAAGTCGGTGATGACAAGGCTTTCGATCGCGACGACAACAGCTTGATTGTTTTGTGGCGTGAGGGGCGTACACCCATTGGCCCTGCGAGCAAGCAGGCCGTCGCCAAAGAATTGATTGAACTCATCGCCTCTAGAATCAAAACTCCCGATATCGAAACCGCTGGGATCCAAGCCTGATGTCGCATCGTCCCTTGAAAGTTCGCATTCTCGATCCGCGCATCGGCGGCGAGTTCCCCCTGCCTGCCTATGCCACAGACGGATCGGCAGGCCTCGACTTGCGTGCTTGTCTGGATGCTTCGCTCGAGTTGCCGCCCGGTCGCACCGAACTTTTGCCTACGGGGTTGGCGATTTGGGTAGAAGATCCCGCACTGGCCGCCGTGATCCTGCCGCGCTCAGGGCTAGGTCACAAACATGGCATCGTGCTAGGTAACTTGGTCGGCTTGATCGATTCCGACTATCAGGGGCAGTTGATGGTGTCGTGCTGGAACCGCGGCACGAGCACTTACACGATCCAGCCCGGCGAGCGGATCGCACAGCTGGTGATCGTGCCGGTTGTGCAGGTCGAGCTCGAGGTGGTTGACGAATTCACTGCGACCGATCGCGGCGCGGGTGGTTTCGGCAGTTCCGGTCGCGGCTGAGGTCGGCGCCGAAATCGCCGTACGAGCCTAGCTTGCGCGTTCGACGATCGCGGTGACGCCCATACCACCTGCGGTACACACCGAGATCAAACCCCGCTTCGATGAAGGGTCATCGGCGAGTAGCCTCGCTAGCGTGCCGATGATGCGCGCGCCGGTGGCTGCAAACGGATGGCCAATCGCGACACTGCTGCCTTTCACGTTCAGGCGGGTTCGATCGATGCTACCGAGTGCGCGATCACGCCCAAGTCGATTGCGACAAAAGTCGTCCGACTCCCAAGCCTTCAGTGTGCACAGCACCTGCGCTGCAAAAGCTTCGTGGATTTCGTAGTAGTCGAAATCCTGCAGCGAGATTTTCGCGTCATCGAGCATCGCAGGCACGGCATAGGCAGGTGCCATCAGTAGCCCTTCTTCGCCGCCGACGAAGTTCACCGCAGCCGCTTTACCGAAACTCAGCCAAGCGAGCACCGGTAGGCCTGCTGCGCGCGCCCACGACTCGCTTGCCAGTAACACGGCTGCTGCACCATCGGTCAGCGGGGTGCTGTTGCCCGCGGTCAAGGTGCCTGCGCTCGAGCGATCAAAACTCGTGCGTAACGCAGAGAGCTTCTCGATCGAAACATCGGCGCGCACATTGTCATCGCGCTGCAAGCCGGCTAGCGGTGTAACGAGCTCTGAGTAGAAGCCCGCTTGCCAAGCTGCCGCTGCGTTGCGATGGCTGTCGTAGGCCAGTTGATCCTGCTCGGCGCGGCCAACTTTCCAACGCTGCGCCATTTGCTCGCAACTCTGGCCCATCGAAAGCCCGGTGCGCGGCTCGCCCGCGTTCGGCAATTCAGGAGCGAAGTGTCGTGGTCGCAGTGACAGAAAAGGCGTGATCTTGCCGAGTGCGCTTCGGGCGCGATGCGCCTTCATCAAGATCTGCCGGTAACTGCGCGGATACACGATCGGCGTATCGCTCACGGTATCGACGCCGGCAGCGATCCCGCAGTCGATCTGGCCGAGCGCGATTTTATTGGCGATCTGAATCGCCGCTTCGAGACTCGTGCCGCAGGCGCGCTGCAGATCGTAGGCTGGGGTATGCGGATCGAGCGTGGTGCCGAGCACGCTTTCGCGCGCAAGGTTGAAGTCCTTCGAGTGCTTCATTACCGCGCCCGCGGCGACTTCCCCGAGTTGCCTTCCAGCCAGCCCGTATTTGTCGACCAAGCCTTGCAGCGCGGCGGTCAACATCGCTTGGTTGTCGAGCTTGGCGTAGGCGCCATGCGCTCGCGCAAACGGGATGCGAGATCCGCCGATGATGGCAACGCGCCGGACTGACTGGCCTACCAACATATCAGCGTGCCTGACCTTGCTTGAGTCGCTCGTGATAGCGATCACGCAACGCGCGATGGCGCGAGTCGAGTGATTCGAGCTGGCCGTTGGTCACGACGAGCTCGGGTAAGCTCGAGACTTCGAGCGGGTCGCCAGACCACATGACGAGATCAGCAGGGCGGCCCACTGCGATGCTGCCGAAGCGGTCGGCTACACCAAAGATTTCCGCCGGGATGCGCGTGATGGCAGCAAGCCCGTCCGCAAAAGACAGGCCATAGCTGACTGCATTACCCGCGGCTTGCCGCACTTTGCCTGCATCGTGAACTTCCGGGCTGCGCATGGAGAATGCAACCGTGACGCCGGCCGTGCGCAGTCGAGCTGCATTGGTAAGCGTCGCGCCCAAGCTGTCGAAGCTGTTCGGCAGATTATCGAGCGGATCGAGAATGACGGGCACGTTAGCTGCAGCGAGCTCGTCCGCTACGCGCCAGGCTTCGGCACCGCCGCGAATGACGCCACGGATTTTCTCTTCCTTGATGAATTGCAGGGTGCGACGGATGTCGACGGCACGGTCGACATCGAATACGAAAGGACCCGCACCTTTCAAGTAATCGAGCAGCACTTGGCGACCCGAAGGTGTCAACAGGCGCTCATCGTGCACCATAACGAGATTCGGTGCGCGAGCCTCGACGACGGCTTGGCGCAACAACATGAATTGCGCCGCACGACTACCACCGGAGAGATCGTTGGCATCGCCACCGACATCGACGAACATCGCGCGTTGGCCGCCCGGCAGCGAGCCGTCGAGGGAAACAGGTGCGCCGAGTCCTGCCACCAAGCTGCCGCCCGAGACCGAGCCCGGCGTCAAGACGGTGAAGGTGATGCCGTTACTGCGATGAATTGGCAGCGACATCGACTCCGGATTGAAAGCCATCGTGACATCGAACTCGGGGCGCATCTGTCCCAAGCGGTGCGAGTGGTCGCCCGTCGTGCTCTCAAGCCCGATCTCTTCGAGGCCGACTCGCGTCAGACCGCCAAAGGTGCCCGGAGTGACCGCCTTGCCAGCGGCGTCCACCACTCGCACGCCAGCCGGTGTTGCGAGATTACGGCCGATCGCAGCGATGCGGCCGTCCTGCACCAGCAGATCCGTATTCGGCATCGGACCCGTCGAGTCGGCGGTGACCGTATGCACCGTCGCGTTGCGGATCAGTAGTGACGTATTGCCTGCATAAGCCGTGATCGCCGTCGTCGCTGCGAGCAGTGCTACCGCGCGAAAGAATCCGCGGCCAATCTTTGAAGTCATCATTGCAGCACCCCCTGTGCAGCCGGCTGACCGAGCAAGAAATCGGAATGTGGAATGCCCGATTGTGCGGCGCGATCGAAGCGTACGACGCCATCGACGAAGACAACTTGGGCTTGCGCGTACACGCTGAACGGGTTGCCGTTCCACACGACCACATCGGCCATCTTGCCGGGCTCGATCGAGCCGGTGCGATCCTGAATGGAAAGAGCTTTGGCAGCGTTCGTCGTCACCCATTTGATGGCGTGCTCAGGGGCGATCTCACGGCCCATGCGGCGCGCATAAGCGATGCCTTTCGCCGCCTCTTGATTCAGTCGCTGGATGCCCTCTGAGGAATCGGAGTGCACGATGGCGCAGCCACCGGGTGCCGCATCGACCAGTACCATGTTTTCGGGGATCGCATCGTAGGACTCCATCTTGAAGCCCCACCAATCAGCCCAGACTGCCGCGCACACGTTGTTCTCGGCGAGCAGGTTGGAGATCTTGTACGCCTCGGTGGCGTGGTGGAATGCGGTCACCTTGTAGCCGAATTCTTTGGCCATATCGAGCACGATGGCCATTTCGTCGGCGCGATAGCAGTGGTGTTGCACATTGATTTCGCCACGCAACACGGCCGAGAGAGTTTCTAGGCGAAGATCGCGCTTCGGCGGGCGCAGCATGGGGTTCTTCTCGCCGGCGGCACGTCGGGTCTCGTAGTTCTTTTGTTCGCGCATGTATTCCTGCGCTTCGATCCATTGTGCACGCCATCCGGCGACGTTGCCCATGCGCGTCGAGGGCAATACGCGTCTATTTCCGTACACGCGCTTTGGATTCTCACCACAGGCCATCTTCAGGCCGTGCGGCGCCTCCGGGAATTTCATGCCCTGATAGGTGACCGATGGCACATTCTTGACGGTGACGGAGCGACCACCGAAGAGATTTGCCGAGCCTGGCAGCACGTGCAGCGTGGTGATGCCACCTTCGAGCGCGGCCTCGAACCCCGGGTCTTGCGGCCAAATGGAGTGTTCCGCCCAAACTTGCGGCGTCGAAGGCGCCGTCGCTTCGTTGCCATCCGAGTGTGCCTCGACGCCAGGTGATGCATACACGCCAAGATGCGAGTGCACGTCGATTAGGCCCGGTGTGACCCACTTGCCTTGACCATCAACAATCTTGCCTCCGGTTGGCAGCTCCAGATTGCGACCGATCGCTGCGATTTTGCCGTCACGCAGTAGCACGTCAGCACCATCGAGACGTTCGCCTGTACCCGTAAGTACGGTGGCGCCCCGGATCAAGGTGGGTGCGTTTGACGGAACAACGTAGGTCGAGGGGTATGCCGTCGTTGGGCTCGCTGCGGCGGGCACTTCGATGGCTTTGCTGGCCTTCGATGTGTTCGAAACAGGGCCGCTACTGGTCGCGCAAGCGGTGAGGGTCGCCACTGCGCTGAGCAGTGTCAGCACGGCGATCGGGCGTCGTCGGGTATCCATCGACATGGGGAGTGATTCTCCGGTGGCAGGATCGGTAGGCGGCAAGTCTATGACTAGCCGGTTGCGCCTGTCACACCCCATGCGGCAGGATGCGCCGCATGAGCTTCCGGAACTTCGAAGAGTTCTACCCATTTTATTTGGGTGAACACGCCGATCGCACTTCGCGGCGGTTGCACGTGATCGGCACTTCTGCCGCCGTGCTGCAGATGCTGGCGGCCGTTTTGATGCGCGAACCGCTGCTGTTATTGTCCGCATTAGTGACGGGTTACGGATTCGCTTGGGCCGGCCATTACCTGTTCGAGAAAAATCGACCCGCCACTTTTAAACATCCTCTCTACAGTCTGCGCGGTGATTTCCGTATGGCTCGAGAGGTCTTCAGCGGTCGTATTCCCTGGTAGGGACCCCACTATGTCGTCCCGTATCGATCGCGTTTTCGAACGCCGTTTGGCTTCGCTCGTCAATTCAGGCGAGAGAGGGCTGTTGCAAGGCGGCCGACGTGGCGTCGAGAAGGAATCGCTGCGGGTCACACCTGCAGGTCGAATCGCTACCACCGCCCACCCGTCGGCACTCGGTTCGGCGCTTACGAACGATCACATCACGACCGATTATTCCGAAGCGCTGATCGAACTCGTTACGCCGACTTTCACTTCCAACTGGGAGCTGCTGCAGTACCTGTGCGATCTGCATCAGTTCGTCTACCGTCATCTCGACGATGAACTACTGTGGGCAACGAGCATGCCGTGTGTGCTCGAGGGTGACGCCAGCATTCCGATCGCGCAGTACGGCCCATCGAACGTCGGCCGTATGAAAACCATTTATCGAGAAGGTCTCGGGGTTCGCTATGGCCGTGTGATGCAGGCCATCTCAGGTGTGCATTTCAATTATTCGTTTCCGCAAAGATTGTGGGAGCCTTGGGCTGCCATTTGCGAGTCGCGTGACACGGGCTCTGCATTCGTCTCGTCCGGCTATTTCGATCTGCTGCGCAACTACCGGCGCCATGGCTGGATCGTGTTGTATCTCTTTGGCGTGTCACCCACGGTGTGCAAATCGTTCTTGCGCGCGCGCGGCGAGACACTGCCGGAGTTCACTCGAGGTACGGGCTGGGAGCCATACGCCACCTCTTTGCGTATGAGCGATCTCGGGTACCGAAATCGCAGTCAGTCGGGTGTCGAGGTGTCGGTCAACAGCCTCGAGGAATATGTGCGCGATCTCACGCGCGCGACTACGACCGTGCATCCGGAGTACGAGCGTATCGGTGTGAAGGTCGACGGCCAGTACCGGCAACTCAATGCCAACTTGCTGCAGATCGAGAACGAGTACTACGCCTTCATTAGACCGAAGCGCGTGGCGCGTTCGGGCGAGCGGCCGACTCGCGCCTTGACCCGCGCGGGGGTTGAATACGTCGAGGTGCGGGCGCTCGATGTCAGTGCCTTCGATCCGGTGGGTGTGAATCAGAACAAGATGCGATTTCTCGAAGCATTCTTGGTCTTTTGCTTGATGCGCGAGAGTCCGTTGATTGATCGCGACGAGCAGGCAACGCTTGATGCGAATCACGTCAAAGTCGCACGATCAGGCCGCGAGCCCGGCCTCACGCTCAAGCGCGATGGTCGCGATGTCGACATGCTCAGCTGGGCTTCCGAGATCCTCGATCAGATGCAGGGTATCTGCGAACAACTCGATGAGGGTGATGCGAGCAAGCCGTACAGCGCCGCGCTTGCTGTGCAAGCTGCGAAAGTCAAGGAAGTGGAGCTGACACCTTCGGCTCGCCTCATTCGTGAGCTGCGCGGCACGGGTGAGTCTTTCTTTGATCTGGCACTGCGAACGTCAGCAACGCATAAAGCCTATTTCCTCGACCTTTATCAGCCGAACGAGGCAGTGTTGCGTCGGTTCGCCGAAGAAGCCGACGAGTCGCTGCGCAAAGCTGAAGCCATGGCGTCAGCGCCTCGCGGCGACTTCGATCAATATTTGGCCGACTACTTCTCGTAGATCGCGATTTCGCGGCGTCCAGCAGAATCTCGCATCCCGCGAAACATGCCGGGGCTGTTGAACTCGAGCGCGACATTGCCGGCACGATCGACAGCAATGATGCCGCCTTCGCCGCCGCGCTCGACCAGTTTGCGCTTGACGACTTCGGTCGCCGCTCGATCGAGGCTGTAGCCTTTGTATTCCATCAATGCGCAGACGTCGTAGGCGACAACCGAGCGGATGAAGTATTCGCCGTGCCCGGTCGCCGAGACGGCGCAGCTCGCGTTGTTGGCATAAGTGCCGGCACCGATGATCGGCGCATCACCGATGCGGCCCCAGCGCTTGTTGGTCATGCCGCCCGTTGAGGTCGCCGCCGCGAGATTGCCGCTTGAATCGATGGCCACAGCGCCGACCGTGCCGAGACCCGACAACTCGTTCCGCGGTTGCGTGCGACCTTGCAGTACACGTTCGAGTTGCTGTTTGCGCTGCGGCGTGATGAAAAACTCATTGGGCACGAACTCGAAACCACGACTGCTGGCGAACTCCTCGGCGCCCGCGCCATAGAGCATCACGTGCGGAGAGTCCTCCATCACTTTGCGAGCCAGGTTGATCGGGTGACGGATGCGCTTCACGCCGGCTACGGCGCCAGCTTTCAGATCGTGCCCCGTCATGATCGACGCATCGAGTTCGGCATGTCCTTCATGGGTCAGCACGGCGCCACGGCCTGCATTGAAAAGTGGGTTGTCTTCAAGAATGCGAACCGCCGTGGTGACGGCATCGAGGCTGCTGCCACCTTGCTCGAGCACGGCATAGCCGGCATCCAGCGCTTCGGCGAGGCCCGCGCGGTAACTCGCGCCATCATCGGGGCCGAGCTGCTCGCGTGCGATCACCCCAGCGCCGCCGTGGATGGCGATCGCGAGAGGTCGCTTGATTTCGGCATCAGCCGAGCTCACTGCAACGATCGAGGTCAATAGCAGCACGGCGGGGATAGTCATGATGGATGTGGATCGCATAGTTCGACGGCTCCTGCCGGAAGTGGCTATGATCAGGTCGATTCGCATGATTGTAGCGGCAAGCAACGAGGGGGAACGATGCAGCCGGAGCGAGTGACTTTCGATCGGCGTTTCATCGCGATCGCCTTGGTGTTGCTGTTGTCGACCCTGTTGGTGGCGCCGCTCTTTCGAGGCGCCATGATCGCGCTCGCTATCGTGGCCGCCGTGCTCGCTGCATTGCCGCGGGGAACTCGCGGTGTGGTGTTTGCCACGATGGTGGGTCTGGCGACGGGCGTCGCCTCGATCAATCTCTTCGCCATCGGTATCTTTCAAGGCCCCATCACGGCCGAGTTTGGTTGGAGCCAGACGGAATATGCTGTCGTCACGCTGATCGGCACCATTGTGACGGTCGTCTCGTCGCTCTACATCGGCAAGCTCTTCGATCGTCAGGGCGTTCGTCGCTGGGCGATCATCGGCATCATCCTCTTTGCGTTTGCCTTGATTTCGCTGTATTGGCTCACGCCGAACCTGCTGCATTTCTATGCGGTGTTCGCGCTGATTCCCATCATCGGCGCGGGCACTTCCTCGATTGCCTATTCGCGCGTTGTCGCAGCCTGGTTCGATCGTCGTCGTGGCCAGGCGTTTGGGGCGGCCTTGGCGGGCATCGGCATTGGCGGTGCGGTGTTATCGTCGGTCTCGCAGTTTTTGATCGATGCCGTCGGCTGGCGCGGTGCCTATGCAGGGCTTGGCATCCTCACGTTACTCGTCACTTTGCCCATCGTGCTTTGGAAGTTGCGCGATACGCCGAGTGAAGTCGGGCTTGGGCTCGACGGGCGAGTGCCGGGCGAGTCCGAGGGTGCTTCGTCCGAGACGAGCGTCGCGCAGTCGGGCGAACCCGTCCGCATCGGTTACACCGCCACCGAATCGCGTCGATTCCCTCGTTTCTGGTGGATGTTTGCTGCGTTCTTGCTGCTGGCCTTTGCGATCGGTGGCGTATTGATTCCGCTCGTGCCGATCTTGCGTGCTCGCGGCATCGACCCTGCACAGGCTGCGGCCGTGCAAGGTGCGCTGGGTCTCGCGTTGATCGTGGGGCGTGCCTTTGCCGGCTTCCTGATGGATCGGTATTTCGCGCCGTATGTGGCCGCCTCGATCCTCATCTTTCCGATCATCGGTGTGGTGCTGCTCGCGCTTGATGCCAGCAGTACCACCGCCTTGGTAGCGGCAGTTTGCATCGGTCTTGCTGCGGGCGCCGAGCTCGATGTGATCGCCGTCTTGATCACGCGCTATTTCGGCAACGTGGCTTACGCCGAAAACTACGGATGGCAATACGCGGCCTGGACTTTCGGGTCGGGCACTGCGGTCATCGCAACTAACCGTGCCTTCGATGTGCTTGGTACCCACACGCCCGTACTGTGGGTCTATGTCGTGCTGTTTGCGATCTCCGGCCTCATGATCGCGCGCCTAGGGAGATATCCCGAGTTGCCGCCGGCTACCCGCAATCTTTGAGTGCAATCGAAATATCCGCGAGCTTGTTTGGGTCCGGCCGCATGCGTGACGCGATGAGCTTGCGCGCCGCCATCTGATCTTTGGCCATGTTGACGGTGTCGATGGCGATGAATTCGCCATCGCGCAGGTAGCATACCGAGAAGCTGTGGTTGGCCTGATCGCCACGAAGAATGGCTTGGTCATGGCCATCAGCAAGCCCGACGATCAACAGCTTGTGATGATATTGATCCGACCAGAACCAAGGCACGCGATCATGTTTGGTTGGCGTACCCGTGATGTTGGTAGCGACGGTGTTCGCCTGCTCGAACGCGTTGTCCACGGATTCGAGTCGAACGCGGCGTCCGTAATGCGCTGACGGGTGATTGCTGCAATCGCCGATGGCGAAGATCGCCTGATCCGAAGTTCGACAATACTCGTCGACCACGATGCCGTTATCGCAAGCGAGACCGGCGTTCTGCGCAAGCTCATCGGTGGGCAATACGCCGATCCCGACGACCACCAGATTCGCTGCGATGGCGCCGCGATTCGTCTCGACAGCGCAGACGCGCCCGTTGGTGTCACCCTGCAACGCCAAGACGCCTACACCCAATTCGATTTTCACGCCGTGGCTCGCGTGCTCGCGCTCGTAATAGCGTGAGACCGGCTCGGCGACGACGCGATTCATCACGCGATCGGCCATCTCGAGCACGGTGACTTCCATGCCGAGTTGGCGCAGCGTCGCAGCGACCTCAAGACCGATGTAGCCGCCGCCGATGATCACGGCGCGCTGGCCCACGTGCACCTCGGTGCGCAGATGGTCTGCGTCGCTCGACGAGCGCAGGTAGTGAACGCCGGCAAGGTCGGCGCCTGGCATCTTCAAGCGGCGCGGATGACTGCCGGTCGCGATGATGAGGTGCTCGTAATCGAGCGTCGCGCCGCCAACGAGCTGTACTTGCTTTGCGTGCCGGTCGATCGCGGTTGCTCGGCGCCCTAGTCGCAGCTCGACCCGCTGCTCATCGAAATAGCTGGGTTGTCGTAATTGCAAACGATCGAGACCGAGTTCTCCGGCGAGGTACTTTTTCGACAGCGGCGGGCGTTGATAGGGAAACCCCTCATCACCCACCAACGTGATCGCGCCGGCATGGCCGCGACGGCGCAAGGAATCGATCAGTTGGGCAGCGGCTTGTCCCGCCCCGATAATTGCGACGCTCATGGCGGGCGAGAATAGGGCATTCGCTCGATCGCGCACCACCACCGGGCGCTTTTTGGATCACGCTGCGCCATAATGGTGCGGCTGCTGGCGTGAGAGCAGCGTGAGTAGCGGAAAAATCGCGCTCGCAGGTTCTCGCCGTCGTGGCACGGAAGGTGCAATATTCCTTTCAAGCCGTGTCCGGCGCCAGCATCGGGAGCAACACAACATGAAACTCGTCACAGCCATCATCAAGCCGTTCAAGCTCGACGACGTGCGCGCTGCGCTCTCGGAGATCGGGGTCTCGGGAATGACCGTGACCGAAGTCAAAGGTTTTGGTCGTCAGCGCGGTCACACCGAGTTGTACCGTGGCGCCGAGTACGTGGTCGATTTCGTACCGAAGACTCGCATCGAGGTTGCCGTGCGTGCGGATCTCGTCGATCAGGTAACCGAAGCCATCGTTAAAGCTGCCAAAACTGGCAAGGTGGGCGACGGTAAGATTTTCATCACGGACATCGATCGCGTCGTGCGCATCCGCACGGGCGAGACGGATGAGTCGGCTCTCTGATGCCCAAGGCGATCCGGATACACGAGGTCGGCGGCGCCGACGTCCTGCGCTACGAAGACTTCGACCCGGGTCCACCAGCAGAAGGTGAGTTGCAGCTGCGCCATACGGCGATTGGTCTCAACTACATCGACGTTTACGATCGCACCGGGCTCTACGCGATGCCGCTGCCCGCTGGTTTGGGCCGCGAGGCGGCAGGCGTCGTCACGGCGATCGGCCGTAAGGTCAAAGGTTTCAAGAAAGGCGATCGCGTCGCCTATGTGCACACTCAGCCCGGTAGTTACTGCGAGCTGCGCAACTTGCCGGCAGCGCGGGTCGTGAAGTTGCCAAAAGCGATCAGCGACGAACAGGCTGCCGCCATGATGCTGAAGGGCCTGACGGCGCAGTACTTGTTGCGTCGCACGTATCGCGTCAAGAAGGGCGATTGGATTATGGTGACCGCCGCCGTGGGTGGTGTCGGCAGCATTTTGTGCCAATGGGCGAAAGCGCTTGGCGCCAAAGTCATCGGCGTGGTGGGTAGCGATACCAAAGTCGCCTTGGCACGACGCGAGGGCTGCAAGCACGTCCTCGTGATGGGCAAAGACGATCTCGTCGCACGAGTCAAAGAAATCACCAAGGGCGTCGGTGTGCCCGTGGTTTACGATTCGGTCGGCAAGGAGACTTTCTTCGCTGCACTCGATTGCCTTTCGCCGCTAGGCATGATGGTGACCTATGGCAATGCATCCGGTCCGCCACCGCTGATGTCACCGATGGAGCTCGCCAAGCGTGGCTCGCTGTTTCTGACGCGTCCGTCGTTGTTCGCTTATATCGCCAAGCGCGAAGATCTCGATGCGGCTGCCAAAGAATTATTCCGCGCCGTGACCACTCGTAAGGTCAAGTTGCACGTGGGCCAGCGCTACCCCCTGTTGGAAGCAGCGCAGGCCCATCGAGATCTCGAAGCGCGCAAGACGGTCGGTTCGACCGTGCTCATCCCCTGACGAGCTAATACCGCGCGATTTATTGCCCCGGCTTCAGAATGCCGATGAGGGCCGAGATCGCCACGCCCGCCCAGATCGCAAGCACGTAGGGGCGACAGGCGCCCATGCCGTCGGTCATTTTCTGATCGCTCTCGGGCGTCGGGCCCGTTGAGGCCAATACTTTGAAGCCTTCGATGAAGGGCGGAATCTTCAAGCGGATCATGAAGCCGCAGAAGATCAGGAAGGCGAAAATTAACAGCTTAGCGGCAAGCCAGGGATAAGGCTGCAGCGGCCCGGTCACCCAGTGATAACCGACCGAGGCGATGATCGCGATGATCATGAATACGCGGAATCGGCGATCCCAATCGGCGAGGGTACGGGCGAAAGGGGTTCCTTCCCGCGCGTGAATGGTGTGCACCACCCAAACCCAGATCGGACCCAACGCGACGATCGCGATCGTCTGCCACAGGGGATGTTCGTAGCCGATGAACTCGGCCAACACGCCACCCACCGTGAGCATGAGAGCAAGGCAGTAGCGGGGCAGCATGTCGAGATTGATGAAGATCTTGAATGCTGCGAGCCGCGCATCGCGCGACAGGTTCGTATTCGTGACGAACTTGCTCGAGTAGAACACGCCGGCATCACCGCCGAGCCAATAAACGAACAACAGGATGTGAAGGTACTTCAGCAGCCCGTGCGCAAGACTGATCTCTTCCATGGAAACCCCCTGTCAAAGCAACTTGGCAAGACTAGCAAAGAAGGTCGAACGCTCCGGTCTTCGCCCCGTCGGGCACCACGCTCCGGACGGGTTCGAGGTCAGCGCCCGACATCCTTCAGGAATTGCCGATACTGCTCATCGTTCTCGTGACCGAGCCGATCATCTAGCTCTTCTCGATACAAGTAGAAGAGTCGCGCGAGAAAGTTCTGTCGCCAGGCCTCGCGCTCGGCTTGTACCGTTGCATCAGGTTCGAATTCCTGCATCTCGTCGGCCAGCACGATGCCCTTTCGAGCGGCTACCCGTTCGAGCGTATCGACTCGCTCGTACAAAACCGACATCTCGGTGGCCATCGCCATCAGCATGCCGTGTAGTCGATCGGTTTCGACATCCGCGAAGAACTGGGGTCGTCGTCCCTTGATGCTGCGTTTGATGGAGATACTCATTTTCGGGTCACCAGTACTTGCCACGCGTTACCCGGCGCAAACTCGCCGGCCTCGAAACTACGATCGTGTCCGGCTGCGGCTCGATATGCGGAAGGTGCCATGCAGAATTCGACCTTCTCGGGCGCGAAGCCCGCCTTGATGCTGAGGGCGACCTGATCGACTTCGCGCATCGCACCCCAATAGGGCTCATTGTTGTACCAAGTCTCGCAGTCGAGCATGAATTGGTTGAACTCATCCATCGCCCAGAAGGGTGGCAAATCGCCGTGCACGGCGATTCCGCCGGGCGCGAGTAGGCGCCAAGTCTCGCGCAGGATGGCAGGTAACGCTTTAGCTGACGTTTCGTGAAAGAGAATCGATGAGGTGATGAGATCAAAGTGTCCGTCTGGAAAGTTCGTCGCCGTCGCATCCTGCTGTGAAAAGTGCACACGCTTGCCTAGAGATTCGGCTCGCGCATGCGCGTAGCGCAGCAACGACGGGCCGATGTCGATCGCATGAACCTCAGCTTGTGGGAACGCATCGACGAAGGGCAGCGTGCTATGTCCGACCGTGCAGCCGAGATCCAGTATTCGGCGTGGCTTGAAGTCAGGAAATCGATCGCGAACGAACTTCGCAGCGGAACCGCCGATGTCATCGTTCATCGGTCCCATCATGCCAAGCGCATAGAGATAGACGCCGCGGTCATAGAGCGCGCCGGCGGTGACATCACCCGGCCCACCTTCACCACCGTAACCGCCGGGCATGCAATGGATATCCACGCCGACTGCATACTTAGGCAGCGACAATGCGGGATCTAACGTCAGTGAGCCGCACGAGGTCTTGCCTCGCAAGCGCGCTCGTTCGACAAGCTCAGGCAACGTACGCTCAATCGAATCGAGTACGACGTCCCACAACAACTCCTGACTCACGCGCTGCAGGGATGCGTAGTTACGAAAAAGAGGGTGCTGCGTCATCAACTCACGGATCTCATGGCGATCCCGAGGTGGATGACCCGCGCGTCGTTCGAACAGCGGCTTCACCTCATGGTGATAGGTCGCGTGGATTCCCGGAACGACATCGCTCTGAATGAAGGCCTTGAAGCTTCTGACGAACTCTTGTCGTGCTCGCTCGTCGCGATCGGCCTCGACCAACATGCCGTGCGGGCCTTGGGGCACCGCAAAAAACGCATTCGATTGAGATCCCATGATCAGTCCCCCCGTTCGAGGAAGGTTTTAGTGCGCTTGGGCCGTGGGCGCGCTAACGACCGATGCCGCTGACCTCAGGTTGGACATTACAATAGCGAGGTGGATCTCGATGCCATCACCACCCAATTCGCTCCCGAACTGATCGCCTGGCACGCGAGGGCCGGTCGTCACGATTTGCCGTGGCAGCGCGACCGCACCGCCTACCGCGTCTGGATCAGCGAGATCATGTTGCAGCAGACGCAAGTGTCGACCGTGATCCCCTACTACCAGCGTTTTATGCAGCGCTTTCCGGATGTGCGCTCGCTTGCCGATGCGCCTATCGATGAAGTGCTGCATCTCTGGACAGGGCTTGGTTACTACGCGCGCGCACGCAATCTGCATCGTGCTGCGATTGCCGTTCGCGATGAGCACGGCGGTGAATTCCCACTCACTTTCGAGGCCGTGGCGGCATTACCCGGAATCGGTCGTTCGACGGCCGGCGCCATTCTCGCGTTATCGACTGGCGCTCGATATCCGATACTCGATGGCAACGTGAAGCGGGTACTGTCGCGCGTATTTTTGATCGACGGTGATCCGGCGGCAAAGAAAACCACCGATGACCTTTGGATTCTGTCGGAAGCTTGTACACCGCAGCATGATCTCGCCACCTATACGCAAGCGATCATGGATCTGGGCGCTACGCTCTGCACCCGCAGTAAGCCTGCTTGCGTGCTGTGCCCCATGACAGATTTCTGCGGCGCGCGTGCGATACATAGGCAAAGCGAACTTCCTGCCAAGAAGCGCCGTAAGAGTCGCGCCGAGCGCCGATCGAAGCGCGTTTGGATGCCGATCATTCGTGACTTCCAAGGGGCGGTGTATCTCGAGCGCCGCCCGACACGCGGCATTTGGGGTGGATTGTGGTGTCTGCCAGAGTTCGAGACGGAAAGCGCTGCCAACGCGTTCGTGCGAAATCATTTCATTGCCAACGAGAGCGCGCTTGAACTGGGTGCGATCGAACATTCTTTCACGCATTTTGATCTTCAGATCCAGCCGCTCGAGTTCACGTTGCTCGCAAGTTCTGCCGCGCGCGTGATGGAGCCCGACAGCGAGCTTTGGTATAAAGTGTCG